>NZ_JAXUHN010000069.1:0-35083 GCF_035916875.1 Methylomicrobium sp. Wu6 | reverse complement strand
AACTCTACGCGCTCCTGTTGGCTCAACTTAACCACCTTAGCAATACGCCCCATCGATAACTCCTCTGCAATTTTCAGAGGATTATATATCTATCGTATTTTTATACAATTAGACACTAGGATGAGGAGGGAATAAAGCATTTTACTGATGGAGGTCATGGTTTGCGGCTCCGATACTAACGTTTTGGCATATCAAGCATCTTAAGGAAGCTCTAATTAAGTCCTTCGACAAGCCCAGGACGAAAGCGAGTTGTTGATTCCGTTCATGGTGATCTTGTCGAACCATGAATGGAATCAACTTGTTCAGGGCTTCTTTAAATCGATGATCGAGACATCATTCAAAAAAGGCACGAATTTCATTTTCGTCTTCCTAATGGACAAATACCACAACGGGCCTGTCCTATTCAGGCACTGAAAGCTTGGCGGGAAAAAGAGCCTGACAGGTGCATTTCGGATATGCATAATCTTACGGAACTTGACACTTAACCAAATGAAACGAGCCTTAACCTTGAAAGTAAAAATCTGTTTAATTATTACCTTATTTCTTCCTTTGGAGCATGCCGTGAGCGCTCAAACTGAAAAACCGAACATCGTTTCTCAAGTTGATCATCTACTTGCCCAAATGACTTTGGAAGAAAAAGTCGGCCAGATGACGCAAGTTGATTTTACGGTTATCGGCGTGCAAGAAGAACTCAATAAGGGTGAATTTATCGATCCGACCAAGCTCGAAGATGCGGTATTAAGGCGCCATGTCGGATCGATTATGAATGCGCCATTCACGCCCAAGAACAAAGCGCTGCCGCCAGCGACCTGGTGCAGGATGCAGGAATCGATCCAGGCAGTGTCCGCCAGGTCGCGCTTAAAAATTCCGGTGCTCTACGGTATCGATGCGATTCACGGCGCAACGTACACGCAAAACGCGACCTTGTTTCCGCAAGCGATCAGTATGGCGGCGACCTTTAACCCGGATTTGAGTTTTAAAGCCGGCGAGATTACGGCCCGAGAAATTCGCGCCTCCGGCATACGGTGGAATTTTTCGCCGATGCTGGATATCGGCCGACAGCCGCTATGGCCGAGACTATGGGAAACTTACGGCGAAGACGTGCATTTAGCCACGGTGATGGGAACCCGTTATATCGAAGGCCACCAAGGTGCCGATTTTAGTGCTGCCGATAAAGGCTTAACCTGCTTGAAACATTATGTCGGTTATAGCTTGCCGTTTAACGGCAAAGACCGCACGCCGGCATTTATCGGTGAGCGCACGCTGCGCGAATATTTCCTGCCCACGTTTGCCGCGGGCATCAAAGCGGGCGCGCCCACGGTCATGGTCAACTCCTCCGAGGTTGACGGCATTCCGGGACACGCCAATCGTCATTATCTGACGACCATTTTAAGAGAGGAATTGGGTTTTAAAGGCTTTACGGTGTCGGACTGGGAAGATATTAAACGCTTATATACCCGCGATAAATTAGCGGCTTCGGAAAAAGAAGCCGTCAAGATTGCGGTGATGGCTGGCGTGGATATGAGCATGGTGCCGTTCGACTTTTCGTTTTACGATATTTTGGTGGAACTGGTTAAAAGCGGCGAAGTCCCCATCGCGCGTATCGATGAAGCGGTCGGTCGGATTTTGACGGTGAAATATCAGGCCGGCTTGTTTGCTCCGTCTAATACTCCGATAGCGGAAGAGGGCAATTTTGCCACGCCTGAGGCTACCGCCGCCAACAGGCAGGCAGCGCATGAGGCGATTATTCTCGCAAAAAATGGCGGCCACCTGTTGCCGTTGAAAAAGGACGCGAAAATATTGGTGACCGGCCCAACCGCGAATCTTTTAAGCGTGATGAACGGCGGCTGGACCATTACCTGGCAAGGCGATGCGGAGCAGTTATACCCGAAGGACAAGTTGACGGTCGTCGGCGCACTGCAAAAACAATCCACCGGTAAGGTCACGTACGTCGGCGGCAAGCGTTTCGACGATCCGATCGATATTGCCAAAGTCATCGAGGAAGCCAAGCATCATGATGTGATTTTGTTATGCCTGGGCGAGCCGCCGTATACCGAAACCGTAGGCAATATTCCCACCCTGGATCTTGCCCCGGAGCAACTGGCTTTAGCCGATGCGGTATTGGCAACCGGTAAACCGGTCATTTTATTGACTTTCGGCGGCCGCCCTCGCATTATCACGCCGATTGCCGAAAAAGCAGCGGCCGTATTGCTGGGTTTTTTGCCGGGAATGGAGGGAGGACTGGCCGTCGCGGATATTTTATATGGCGACTATAACCCGGACGCCAAAATACCGATCACCTACCCGCGCGCGACCAATGACATCATGATGTATGATTACAAGCCTATCGAGTCATACGAATTGAATACTTATAATCCTTTGTATCCTTTCGGACATGGTTTAAGTTACACCACCTTCGAAACCGGCAATTTACGCGTCGATAAAACCAGCATAGGTTTGCATGAAAACATCAGCGTTGGCGTGGATGTCAAGAATACCGGAAAGCTCGCAGGCAAGGAAACCGTTTTAGTGTATCTGAACGATGCGGCCGCTTCCGTAACCCGCCCCAACAAGCAGTTAAAAGCTTTTAAAAAAATCGCACTTGAACCGGGAGAAACCCAACGCTTGAACTTTACGTTAACTCCCGATGATTTGTCGTTTATCGGTTTGGATTTAAAACGGATTGTCGAACCGGGAGATTTTAACGTAATGGTAGGGAATCAAAGCGTCAAGTTTACTGTGAGACCCTAAGAAGACTCTGGTTAGGCCCAATATTGAGTATCATTCAGGACGTTATGTCTTCTAAAAATCCATATTTTGGTTCTTTGAGCATTTTAACCTCACTGTTTTTCATGTGGGGTTTTGTGACTTGCCTGAATGACATTCTGATTCCGCATCTCAAATCGCTGTTCATTCTTAACTATACCCAGGTCATGCTGGTGCAGTTTTGCTTCTTTGCAGCCTACCCGATTGTTTCGGTGCCGAGCGGGTATTTCGTTGAAAGATTCAATTACCAGGCGGGGATTATTACGGGACTCACTCTGGCCAGTATCGGCTGTTTGCTGTTTTATCCCGCTGCGGAATTACTTTGCTATCCGCTGTTTCTCGCTGCCTTTTTTGTTTTGGCTTCGGGAATCACTTTATTACAAGTTTCCGCTAATCCTTATGTCACGATTTTAGGTCAACCCGAAACGGCCTCCGGCAGGCTTACGCTCACGCAAGCTTTTAATTCGCTCGGCACTACCTTGGCGCCCTATTTCGGCGGCTTATTGATATTGACTATCCCCGTCAAAACCATTGATGAACTGAAATCCCTGAATGCCGAAGCATTGGCAGCTTATCAATCTACTCAAGCCAAGCTGGTTCAGTTGCCTTATTTAGGACTGGCAGGCACCTTATTACTCATCGCCCTGATCTTCGCGTGGATTAAACTGCCGAATATTGCTCCTGCTGTCATTGAACGCAACAACACGGAGCTCCAGGTAAACGGCAATAAAAATGCCTGGCATTATCGGCATTTGATACTGGGGGCTTTGGGCATTTTTGTTTATGTCGGCGCTGAAGTCGCCATCGGCAGCTTTTTGATCAGTTATCTGGGGGAACCCCATGTCGCCGGGTTGTCGGCGCAAGCCGCCAGCAAATATGTTTCATTTTACTGGGGCGGCGCGATGCTGGGGCGGTTTGTGGGAGCCCCCCTTATGCAGTACATTTCGGCAGGCAAATTACTGACCTTTAATGCATTGAGCGCCACCCTCCTGGTGTTAATCGCGATGTTAGGGAGCGGTCTTATCGCGATGTGGTCTCTCTTGGCTATCGGCTTGTTTAATTCCATTATGTTTCCGACTATTTTTTCCCTGGCATTCAATGGCCTCGGCAAGCATACCGGTCAAGGTTCCGGCATTTTATGTACTGCTATTGTTGGCGGTGCTATACTGCCGGCGATACAAGGCGTGTTTGCCGATAGAATCGGCCTGCAACTTGCTTTTTTTATTCCCGCACTTTGTTATTGCTATATCGCCTATTATGGCTGGCGGGGTAGCCGCCTGAATATATTTTATCAAACGGGCGAACGTGAACGATGAAACCTTTAGTACCTTTGATTATGCGGATGCTGCATTTATCGGCGATTGCGCTTGCATTGAACGCCTGCAGCAACACTAAACCCGAGGAAATCCGCTGGCAACCCGTCGCGTACAGATCCTTTCCTAAAATCGAGACGAATCCGCCGCAAAATTTTTCCGGACCTCATTTCGAGACGGCGCCATCGCAAAGCTTCGATAGGCCGACGGCCGGCTCCTACGGGCCAACGGCTTACTCCGGCGTATTTATCAAACCTCGCGAACTGCAACCGGCGGTAGAATTCTGGCGCAAAGTCTATGTGAAGTGGCGGCGCGCGGAAGTCGTATTTCATGACGACCGCAATATGGACGTCATATACGAAGTGCTGGAATTGCCGGGCTATGTTGACGATAGTCTGACCAGTGAACAAAAGGAAATTGTTAACCGACGCCTTGATTTTTGGAAAGCCCAATTAGCCATTCTGGAGAGCAAACGCCGTTACAACACCTCGTTGAATGCCAACGACCAGCAATTAATCGCCAAGCTCGAAAGGAGCGGCAGGCCGCTTAACAGCGTATTGAACGGCGCCTCCGAACGCGTGCATATGCAACGTGGAATCCGCGAACGCTTCAAACGCGGGCTCGAGATCAGCGAACGCTATGAGCAGCGATTCAGGAAAATATTCCGTGAAGCCGGCTTGCCGGAGGATCTGGCCTACCTGCCGCATGTCGAATCTTCGTTTCAACCCGCGGCAAGATCCTCCGCCGGCGCCGTCGGCATGTGGCAATTCACCCCCGCGGCAGCGAAAAGATTTATGCCGGGGGACTATAGAAAAAGAGTTATATCTGCGGGCAAGAAAAAGAGAGTTACGGCTGCGGGTAAGAGAAAAAGATATATGGCTGCGGGAAAGAGAAAAAGATTTATGCCGGTAGTCAAGATAGTTGATCGGCGCCTCGACCCTTTGGCTTCCGCCGCCGCAGCAGCCCGCTATTTGAGTTACGCCTACAGTATACTGGGCGACTGGCCTGCCGCGATAACTTCCTTCAACCATGGCATCGGCGGTATGAAACGAGCGCAAAATCAAGCCGGCCGCGACTTCGCTCATATCGTGCAGAGCTATTCAGGTCCCGCGTTCGGCTTTGCTTCCCGTAATTATTACGCCCAATTTCTGGCGGCGCGTGAAATTGCTACCAATCCGATGCAGTATTTTTCGGAAGAAGAAATATCTGACGAAAATAATGGACGCCATAAAATTAACGTTCAAAGAGCCGCCTTATCTCCTTTGAGCGAAGTGGCTAGCGAAAGGTAACCGCGTTTCGAGAGTATCGACCCTGCCGAAGAGAGGATCGAGGCATTCGGTAATAGCCGCAAGTGCTTCGCCTCGCGCTGCTTCATGTCGCTTCTGGATGGGTTCTAGCTTCAGCGTGCCCGCATAAGAAAACAATCTTTCGCAAAACAAAAATAGTGGCTCTCTTTTGGTTGAACTCCAGCATCCATACCGGAATGACGTAGTAGAAAACTCTTAACTTAATGGCAGGGGTAACCGGTCGGATGACTGGGTAAGGGGGGCTCAATTACTCGTCTTCCTCGATGATGGTCTTTATTCTTCCCGAGTTTACAGCTTTCACCAACGCCGCGTGATCGCGCCGAGTCTGGTCGGCATATGCTAAAGAAAATTCACCGATTGCCCGGTCGAATTTATCGGTTTTGCCCAGATAGCCGCTGATCGTCGATGCATCTCCCGACCGGGCATGGGCACGGGCCAGGGTCGATCCGCATAGCTCGGCATAGAGTTTAAATTGCTGAACGGTAGCGCCTTCGAGAGGAGCGGACAGTTTCTTATCGTGCAACTGGCGCACGAAGAAATCGCGGCCGTTAGCCGGCCGGCCCCAGCCCAGAAAGATATCGCTGTAAGATTGCATCAACCGTTGTCCCATCACGACGCGTTGTGCGTGATTGTCATAGCGGCTTTTGCCGGCATAGGGCTCCAGCACCGAAGGGCAGGCGTCCTTGAACTCTAGCAACAGGGCCGGGCTTTCCGCAGAGAAAAATAGCCCGATAGCAGAGCGCGTTCCAACGCTGCCGATGCCGGCGACTGTCACCGCATAGTCTTCCAGTCGGTAGCGATCAAACAGTACCCGCATCTCGTCCGAAAGCGTTTGACGATAGACTTCAATTTCCTCGCGAAATCGCTTTTCAAACTCCTCGCCTTGTGCATGGAAGAGTATCGGCGGCCGGTCGAGCAGGCGATGGCGGCCGTCGGTCGGCGCGGCAATTTTGGGAAAGGGACTATCGCCGATAAGGTGGTGCGCTTTCTCGACTAGCCGTTCCCGGCGTTTTTTAGTTTTTCCATTGGGCGCCATGGCAATAAGGCTATCGGAGTCCAAACGGTGGTCCGAGTTCTCCATTGAGTTCATCTTCGAATACTTCCGCACATTCTCCCGATATGCGCGGGCACAGCCGGCGGCAGCAACCTGAGCATCATCGTCGCTGAGCCGTTCGTCGCGGGCGGCGACGGCGAAACTGGCCGCCAGACGCTTGATATCCCATTCCCAGGGAGCCGGAAGCGTTTCGTCGAAATCGATGATGTCGAATACCAGGTTGCGTTCCGGGGTGGCGAAGAGGCCGAAATTGAGCAGATGGCAGTCTCCGCAGGCCTGCACCTGAATACCGGTATTGGGGGTAGCCGCTAGATCATAGGCCATGAGGCCCGCAGAACCGCGCAAAAAGGTAGAGGGATTGCGCAGCATACGCCCGTAACGGATGGGAACCCGTTCCGGGTCTCGACCCTGATTGGTCTCTTCCAAAATGTCGATAGGGTCACGGCGGCTGGCCGAGGCTGTCCAGCCGGCATGGCTTGAGCGTGACACCTTATTGCGCAGCAGCCTGCCGGCGGCGATAGGCTCTTCGCGCGCATGAAATTCAACAGTTTGAACTTTCGCAGTGGCTGCCACGGACTCCGGTTTTTGGGTTTTGATCTTGACGGTGGTTTTTGGGGGGTGTTTCCTGACGGTGGCCATGAGTTTTATCGGGTTCAAAGTTGCGGAAGTGGTTTACAAAATTTGCATCGTTTTCGACATTTTCTCATTATGCACTATATCTCGGCGACCCGCTTTGCAACAAATTCGGAGTATGGCTTTAATGGGTCCAGAAAACACGCTTCAAGCATTTTTCTTCATACAAATGTAATGAGCTCACTATAAATTTCACAGCTACGCAGAAATTAATCCCTTGCGGCCAAACTGACAGTCTCCTTCAACCTTCTGGATTTGCGAGCAATCCTCATGTACAAAATACTTACCCTGAATAGCATCTCATCCAAGGGTTTAGAAAAACTGCCTCGCAGCAATTACGAAGCTGCCCCGGAAGTTCAGTATCCTGACGCCATCCTGTTGCGTTCCTTCAATCTGCATGGCGTTCCTATTCCCGACACCGTCAAAGCTGTGGGGCGCGCCGGCGCAGGCGTGAACAACATTCCGGTGGCAGACTATTCGGAGCGAGGCATTCCGGTGTTCAACGCGCCGGGAGCCAACGCCAATGCCGTGAAAGAGTTGGCGATAGCCGGTCTGTTCCTCGCCGCAAGACATATCCCGGCGGCGTGGGATTTCGCTCGCAGTCTGGAAGGCGACGACGAACGTATCAATCAACAAGTGGAAAAAAGCAAAAAACACTTTTGCGGATTCGAACTGGCTGGAAAAACTCTGGGCGTACTTGGTTTAGGGGCGGTCGGCGTAAAAGTTGCCAATGCCGCAACAGCTCTGAATATGAAGGTTATCGGTTTCGATCCTATGCTTACCCTGGAAAGCGCTTGGCAATTATCGTCGTCAGCCATACGTGCGCAGAGCATTGACGATTTGGCCGCAAAATCGGATTTCATTACGCTACATGTTCCTCTCAACGAGGCGACTCGGCAATTGATGGATGCTTCCCGCCTAAAAATCGTTAGGCCGGGCGCAATATTGCTCAATTTCTCTCGCGCCGGAGTGGTGGACGAAGCGGCAGTGATCGAGGCTTTGGACGATGGCAGGCTCGGTGCGTATGTTTGCGATTTTCCCAGTTCCGCCACCCGCAATCAGCCTAAAGCCATCGTGCTGCCGCATCTTGGCGCGTCGACAGGCGAGGCCGAGGACAATTGCGCAGCCATGGTGGCGGAGCAGGTGCGCGATTTCCTGGAAAATGGAAACATCCGCAACGCGGTGAATTTCCCCGACACCTTTATGCCGCGAAACGGCGGCGTGCGGTTGGGCGTCGCCAATCGAAACATTCCCAACATGGTCGGCCGGATTTCTACTGCCCTCGCCGAAGCCAACCTCAATATCGCCAGCCTAATAAACAAGTCGCGCGGAGAATATGCTTACACGCTTATCGAACTTGAAACCGACATTCCACCGGAAACTTTCGAGCGCATCCGGTCCGTGTCCGGAGTGTTATCCGCGCGTATCATTCCGGCATAGCATCGCCGGCAAGGAGGCCATCGGGAAACGCAGTGGCAAACCGAATTCAAGATGCCGTGCTGCCGGGCTTTCTAACTTTAAAGGTGCACGCACAATCGCCTTTTGCCAGACAAGCTACTTGCTCCACTTTTTGGTCCAACAAGGTGGATATCAGTGCCAGATCGAATTCGCAGATTTCATCATGCTTTTGAACCAGGTCATGGTAAACGCAATTATGTGCCTGAATACTGAATTCATCGGATTCGATTTTGGCATCGGCTTGTACTTGATAACCAAGATCCGACATGAGCATGACCAACTCATCAATTTTTTCGTTGAGCTCCCTTCCTTCAAACCGTCTGTGTAATTTTTCCGCACACTTGACGCCGAGTTTCCTCATATAGTTCTTAAACCGTTCGGGGCCTATTTCCTGCTGCAAATCGCTAAGCATTAGCTCCGAAAACCAGGCATATTGCTTCGGAAAATAGTTGATTCCCCTGTCGGTTATGACATAGACCGTTACCGGGCGTCCGGCGGTTTTATTAAGCGTATTTTTTTTAATGTAGCCTTCGTTTTCAATGGCAGCAAAATGTTGTTGCACGGCGGTTCTTGAAATATCCAGAGCGTCGGCAATGTCGTCAATACTCAATCCATTCCTGTTTTCCAGCAATAGTTTAAGTATCTGATTTTGGCGTGAACTTATCTTTTGAGGCATAACGGCCCTCACTCTAGCAAATGTGATTTTCAGTAAGGTTACCACAAGCTAGGTCCGGTAGAAATATTGTAAAACAAATAAAAGTTTTAAAATATTTATATTGAAAAAGCGCAATTATTGTTATAGACTTTCTTCCAACTGGGGCTTCTTTGTTAACAACCGGCTGCTCACCGGTTGTCCCCCCCTCCCTCATGATCAACGAAGCCCCAGTTACCTAGCTTGCTAGGATCTCATTAACAATGCTGGAGACGACCTGGAGAGAATCATTGTTTGGCTTGATTGATGGTGAAGTCGCTAAGTCTCTGTTAATTCAGTCATGGACAGTTTTTATCGCAAAGTTCGAAGGGATTTTTCCAACAACGGTTTTAGAAACGTTGGGTGAAGTAGGAGCTTCAGCTAAAGCTTACTTTTATAGAGAGGCAATAAAAATGACAAAAATAGCCGTTTTAATCTTTTGTGTATTTACCTTTATGCAAGCGGCGCACGCCGATACGGAATCAGGAAAAACCCACCTGATCACGATGAAAGCAGCCAAACTGGACTCAGGACAGTTGGCCTATCAAATGGTAAGCCACAAAATACGCGACGCGTCGGGACAGGTCGAAGACATTACCGGCCGCTACAGCCCCGAACCTACCATTCCCGGTCCCGCGATCGTGATGACCGAAGGCGACAAAGCAGAAGTGACTCTGGAACAGGGCATCAAAGGATCTAATGAACCGGTCAGCATCCACGTGCACGGCGTCCATTACAAGATCGACAGCGACGGCACGATGAAAGTATTCAACCATACTTCCGATCAGGCTGCCTTTCCGGGCAAGCCGTATACCTATAAATGGACTGCTGCGCTCGGCACCGCTGGCACCTGGCCCTATCACGACCATGCCTTCGGCAACCCGGTCCTCGGTTCCGAAGATAAGGGCCTGTACGGCACCCTGATCGTCAATCCTAAAGGCGGCAAGGTATCGGCGATGATCGACGGCCAGATAAAACAGGTGGATATCAAGGATGTCAAACGCGAGTTCATCCTGTGGATGCACGAAACCACTTTCTGGGGCCAGGAGCTCAACCATCTCGCCAACCGCCAGGTTCCATTGTGGACTAACCCTACTATCGGAGCCCGCGAGGGCGAACTGGTGCGTTTCCATGTCATCGGCATCGGTACGGCCTTCCATACCTTTCATTTGCATGGCCACCGCTGGATTCAACCGGGTACCTCGCATTTGGTCGACACCGTCAACATCGGTCCGATTGTGCGGGAGGCCTTCGTAATCAAGGCCGGCGAAGGCGTGGGCCCCGGCAACTGGCATTATCACTGCCATGTTCTGCAGCATATGCAGAGCGGCATGATGGGCGGTTTCAGAGTGATAGAAAATTAAAACCGGAGAATATAGCCATGACAAAAATTTCCAAATTAACGGCAGCGATTTTAATGACCGGTTTTACCGGATCATCATGGGCGGCTCAATCGGGGGCTGACGATCTCATTCTCAGTGTGCCGGGCCTGATGCCTTCGGCGGTACTGGAGATGTCCGACGAACCGGGGCTTTGGTTTAAAGATCCTGTCGATGGAGATGCCTTGGTGGTCATCAAACCCGCGCAGGCGGCGATGATCAAGATGACCGACACCAACACCGAGCACACCATCACCAGCCTGTTATGGCCGGCGGGCGCCGAAAACTTTCCTGTGGACCAGGAAAAACCTTCCAGCGCCAGCGTGACCCAAGCTTTTAACAAGCCGGGACTCTACGTGTTCACCTGCAAGGTGCATCCCTATATGTTCGGCGCCGTTGTGGTGGACGACCCGAACACCAAGGGACTGGATATCGGCAGCGAGCTGCAATTGGTGACCGGCGCCAAGGTACCGGCCAGCAGCGACCTTGCCAAGCGTTTGCTGCGTACTTTTTTCGTGGCGACCACGCCGAGTCTATGGCGCGATTACAGCAAGCCCAAGTGGGAAGTGAATCTGCCCGATATTCCGCTCAATATCGAGGGCAACACCATCAGTCTCAGCGCGCTCAGCATGACCATGCCCAATGAATTGAAAAAGCCTGGCGCCCCAGGAGTAGGCGAAGTCTGGGTCAACACCCAGTTCGAAATGATCGAGGGCAAGAAGAAGCCCGGCACCGCCACGCGCATCAATACGAGGAGCTGGAGCACGACCAATAAATTCAAGGGCATCAAGGAGGATATGAACAATCCTCACAACATGTGGACCGACAAGCGATATGAATATATCTACCAAACCCAGTGGTTTGACAAGAAGCTGCTGACCTTCGACCGTGCCAACGGCCAGGTTTACAGCAATATCGTGGTTGGAGAATCGCCATCTCATGTCATGACCCGGCCTGCCAACGACATGCTTTATGTTGCCATCAACGCCGGGGAACAGGTGGTCAAAATGACGGGCGGCAAGAACCCTTCTGCTCAGAACAGCATTAATACAGGGCCCCATACTTCGCCCCATGGCCACTACATTACCGATGACGGTAAATATATGTTAACGCCCAACGCTCTCGCTAGCAGCGTGTCTGTGGTGGATCTCGATAGCGAGAAAACAACTGAAATTCCAACGGGGGGAATCATACCGATTGCCGTCTGGGGCACAATGGATGGACAGCGAGCCTACGCCGCCAATCTGCTGGGTACGCCACCGTTACTAAGCAGTCTGACGGTGATCGACATTCCGGGCAAGAAAAAGCTGATGGATATCAATCTTGCTGCCGATTACGATCCGGTATCCGGAAAGATCAGCGGCGAAGCCTACGGCCTGTTACCGATCCAGACCCCGGTTAGCCCGGACGGCAAGTACGTGGTCACCGCCAATACCTTGAGCGCGAGTCTCACCATCGTCGACACGGCCACCAACAAGGTGATCAAGAGCCTGCCCTGCGAACCGGGATGCCACGGCGTCCATTTCGGCATGAAGCAGGGCGGCGGCTATTACGCCTATGCGGCCAGCAAATTCGCCAACGATCTGATCGTGGTGGATATGGACAAGCTGGAAATCGCCGGCCGGGTATTGTTGTCCGATCCCAAGGACAGCAGCATTAAGGCGCACAATGGCATGGGCGGTCAGGGCATATTGGCTCTGCCGCTGGTGGAGCATGGCAATCTGAAGGAAACATTGAAACTTTCAGGCAAAGGCGAGTTAAGTCCGGAAGTTGAAGGCTGGCTGAAAGAATTAACACCCGAGCAGAAAGGGATATAGCATCGGGCGGCGAGGCAATAATCGCCGTTTAATTCAAGCCTGATTTGGGTATATTGCCGGCGGATTAGAATCTGTTGATATTTCGCAACAATTGTACAAATTCTCTGCCCGTTTTGGGCAGAGATGCACAACGGAGAGGAATTGAGCGATGGGCAATGGGAAGTATTTTACGCAAGCGGCAGGCGGCTCATCCGAAGCGGACTCTTTGGGGCGATCGAGAGGGGGGTCTTCGGCTAAAACCTACGCTATTACCGATGCGCAGGGGTATCTGTTGGATTTCATTCTGATCGCAGGAGAAGCCGGCGGTACCGGGCAAGCCGAGAATCTGTTGGCACTGACGTCCGAAGGCGTCAGTGCTTTGTTAGCCGACAAACGCCATGACGGCGATGATTTTGTCCAGGCCGTCCGCGAAAGGAATTGAGCCCGCCATCCCGCCGATTGGTTTGTGTACAAAGAGAGCCATTTGATTGAGTGCTTCATTGGTTTTTATGATTTGTGCCCGTATTGACTTGGCTGAGGTAAATGCCGACAGAACCAGCTAAAGGGGGGGGTATTTGAACCATTGCCAATGGGTTCATTTCAACCAAAAAAAATCATTCCGAACCTTGTTCACTCATGCTTGTAACGCTTAGAAGTTTGATTCCACTTATGTTCATATAAATTTCGTTTTATGGCATGAAATTAGCTTGATGATCTATATATTCGGCAGAAATTTCTATAGGCCTGATTTACTAAACATTAAGGTTATATGAAACGATTGGATTATTTATTGTCTAATAATGCATTGCGGATCCAGGTGGCAAGAGTGAAAGCGGAAAGCCATTTCGCTCAACAACCGGCGCAATAGTTATCTCGCGATAACCGAGAAAGACAGGGAATTAGTTTTTTAAGTTGGTGTGACGCTTTCTTAATATTTAGGAAGCGCAGCCCGTATTTTCGTTATTGAACGCATGACAACGGTGCACCTGATGATCATTGAAGCTCGATTCGCCGCTGATCTATTGCCGCTCATCCTCTATTTCGCGGCGGTGCTTGCCGTTACCGGCATCATGCTCGGAGGAGCCTATTTTCTGGGGCAGAGACACAGCGCCAAGGCCGCTGACGAAACCTTTGAGTCGGGTATTGTCGCAACCGGCGATGTTCATATCCGCTTTTCCATTCAGTTTTATCTCCTTGCCATTTTTTTTGTTATTTTCGACATGGAGTCGGTGTTTCTGTTTGCATGGTCGGTGGCCCTTTACGAGTCAGGCTGGCCGGGCTTTATCGAGGCCTTGATCTTTATCGGCGTGTTGCTGGCATCGTTAGTTTATTTGTGGTCGTCAGGCGCTCTCGATTGGCGCACCCGTCGGCAGCGTAAGGTGGATCCGGATTATCAGGAGTAAGTGATGCGTTGGAATCTGACTAAGGCAGAAAACGATACGGCCCCAACGCCGGGGCAGCAAACCTATGAAGAGGCGATACGCCGAAATTTCCTTTTCGCCAGGCTTGAAGACATGGTGGCCTGGGGCCAGTCCAATTCGGTGTGGCCATTCAATTTCGGGCTTTCGTGCTGCTACGTGGAAATGGCGACTGCCTTCACCAGCCGTCATGACATTGCCCGCTTCGGCTCCGAAGTGATCCGAGGCACACCCCGGCAGGCCGATCTGATCGTCATTTCGGGAACGGTTTTCCGCAAGATGGCGCCGGTTGTCAAGCGGCTTTACGACCAGATGCTTGAGCCGCGCTGGGTGATTTCAATGGGGTCTTGCGCCAACTCCGGCGGCATGTACGATATCTATAGCGTAGTGCAGGGAGTCGATAAGTTTTTGCCGGTGGACGTTTATGTGCCGGGCTGTCCGCCGCGTCCCGAAGCGTTGTTGCAAGGTTTGATGCTACTGCAGGAAGCGATCGGCAAGGAAAGGCGCCCATTGAGTTGGGTTGTCGGCGAGCAGGGTGTGATTAAACCGGTGAAAACCAGTCAACGCGATTTGCTGACCGAAGAAAGGATGCGCATTCAACAGCTCAGGGACCCCGATCATGTATGAGAACCGTCAAGGTAACGTGGGGGAGATCATGGACAGCAATAGGGCGATGGCCAAAATTGAGTCCGGTCTGCCGCAGATTGTTCGCGAACTATCGAAGCGGTTTGGCAACAATCACTTTACCTTTCAGCAAACGGCCGACGGCATACCTACGTTGTGGATTCCAAGAGAAAATCTCCGTAGCGTTCTTGGCTTTTTGAAAAACGAAGCGAAACCCGCTTACCCCTTGCTATTCGATCTGACGGCCATGGACGAGCGTCTGCGAACCCATCGGCAAGGACTGCCGGAAAGCGCATTTACTGTTATTTATCATCTGCTTTCTTTTGGCCGCAACGAGGATATCCGTCTCAAAGTGGCGCTGTCCGAAGACACCTTCTCCCTGCCTTCCGCCAGTGCTATCTGGCCTTCGGCCAATTGGTACGAACGCGAGGTATGGGATATGTTCGGCATCGTTTTCGAGGGTCATCCCAACCTGCGCCGGATTATCATGCCGCCGACCTGGGTCGGTCATCCTCTGCGTAAGGAGCATCCCGCCCGCGCTACCGAAATGGAACCGTTTAGCCTGTCCGACGAGCGCCAGGAGATCGAACAGGAAGCGTTGCGCTTCGTTCCGGAAGAATGGGGAATGCGGCGGCAAAGCGAGGACAGTGATTTTCTCTTTCTTAACATGGGACCCAATCATCCCAGCGTTCACGGCGCCTTCCGGATTGCGCTGCAACTGGATGGCGAGGAAATTATCGACGCCGTTCCCGACATAGGCTACCACCATCGCGGCGCGGAAAAAATGGGCGAGCGCCAGTCCTGGCATACGTTCATTCCTTATACCGACCGCGTGGACTATCTGGGCGGCTCGATGAACAACCTGCCGTACGTGCTGGCGGTGGAGCGCTTGGCCGGCATCAAAGTGCCGGAACGGGCGCAGGTGATCCGCGTGATGATCGCCGAATTTTATCGCCTTGCCAGCCATTTGCTGTTTTACGGCACCTATGCCCAGGATGTCGGCCAGATGTCGCCGATCTTTTACATGTTCATCGATCGTGAAAAGGTGTTCGACATCATGGAGTCGATTACCGGCGCTCGCATGCATTCCAGTTATTTTCGCATCGGCGGCGTAGCTCTGGATTTGCCCCAGGGTTGGGATAAACGGGTACGGGAATTTATCGGCTATTTGCCGTCGCGCCTGGATCAATACGACAAGTTGGTCATGAAGAACAGTCTGATCAAGCGGCGCACGCAAGGCATCGGCTCTTATACCAGCGCAGAAGCCATCGACTGGAGCGTGACCGGCGCCGGGCTACGGGCGACCGGATTCGAATGGGATTATCGCAAGGCGCGTCCCTACTCAGGTTATGAAAACTACGAGTTCGAAATTCCTATCGGCAATCGGGGCGATTGTTACGACCGTTGCGCGGTGCGGGTGGAAGAGATGCGGCAAAGTCTACGCATTATCGAACAATGCCTCGAACAGATGCCGGAAGGCCCCTATAAGGCCGATCATCCGTTAACCACGCCGCCGCCGAAAGCGCGGACTCTACATGATATAGAAACCCTGATCCAGCATTTTCTCAATGTCAGCTGGGGACCGGTCGTTCCTGCCGGAGAGGCCAGCGTGACCATTGAAGCAACCAAGGGACTGAACGGCTACTATCTGACCAGCGACGGAGGCACCATGTCTTATCGAACCCGTATCCGGACGCCGTCCTTTGCCCATTTGCAGATGATTCCGCTAATGAGCCGCGGCATGATGATCGCCGATCTGATCGCGATTCTGGCCAGCATCGATTTCGTAATGGCGGACGTGGATCGTTGACATGACAGAGAACATACAAAAATTTGCAGGGTTGAGTCCCGAGGAAATCACGGAGATCAACGCCGAGATGACGCGTTATGCCGACAAGGCGGCAGTCTCGATCGAGGCCCTGAAAATCGTGCAAAAGCACCACCGCTGGGTTTCCGACGAAGCTTTGGTCGCCGTTGCCGAGCTTCTGGAAATCTCTCCGGCACAACTGGAAGGCGTGGCGACCTTTTACAATCTGATCTATCGCCGGCCCGTAGGTAAAACCGTCATTCATTATTGCAACAGCGTCACCTGCTGGATGCTGGGCGCCGAAAAAGTCCGCGAGCGTTTGTGCCGTCATTTTCACGTCGATTTGGGCGAAATGACGGCGGACGGCGAATACACGGTATTGCCGATCGTTTGCCTCGGCGCCTGCGATCACGCACCGGTGGCCATGGTCGGAGATCAGCTTCGGCTCGACATCACCGAAGAAAATACCGTTTACGAGATTTTGGGAGACCGCCGGTAATGGAAACAACGGAAAACAAGCCGCTGACCAAAAATATCCGGCCCGATCGCGCCTTTGCGACGTTGGCGGATTACGAGAGCACCGGCGGCTATCAGGGCCTCCGCAAGGCGATCTCGGAACTTCAGCCGAAAGAAGTGCAGCAATGGGTCAAGGATGCCGGACTTAGGGGCCGAGGCGGGGCCGGCTTTGTCGCCGGGCTTAAGTGGAGCCTCGTTCCGATGGACGATGATGCGCTCAAAACCCGTTATCTGATTGCCAATGGCGACGAGATGGAACCGGGCACCTTCAAGGATCGGTTGCTGCTGGAGAAAGACCCGCATCAACTCATTGAGGGCATGATCATTGCCTCTTACGCAATACAGGCCAATATTGCGTATATCTTCCTGCGCGGAGAATACCGTCTGGCCGCGCGGCGTCTCGAAAACGCCCTGCTCGAAGCGCGCGTCAAGGGCTATCTGGGCGAGCATATTTTGAATTCGGATTTCAATCTGGAGATCTATCTGCATACCAGCGCCGGACGTTATATCTGTGGCGAAGAAACGGCGTTGATCAATGCGCTGGAGGGGAAGAGGGCCAATCCCCGCACCAAACCGCCATTCGCAGTGGTCAGCGGACTTTGGGGCAAGCCCACGGTGGTCAACAATGTGGAAACCTTATGCAACGTGCCCCACATCCTCCATTACGGGGTCGACTGGTATAAGGGACTGGGACGTGGAGCCGATCAAGGCACCAAGCTATTCGGGGCAAGCGGCCGTGTTAATCGTCCCGGTCTCTGGGAATTGCCGATGGGAACGCCGATCAGGGAGATTATCGAAGAACATGCCGGCGGCATGCAGCCGGGTTATCAACTGCGCGGTTTTCTGCCGGGCGGCGCATCGACCGATTTTTTGCTGCCCGAGCATCTGGACGTGGCCATGGATTACGAGGCCGTAGCCAGGGCAGGCAGCCGCATGGGCACCGGCACTTTGATCATTCTTGACGACAAGACCTGTCCGGTGCGGATGGTGCTGAATCTGGAACAATTTTTTGCCAGGGAGTCCTGCGGATGGTGTACACCCTGCCGGGACGGCTTGCCCTGGGTCGTCACTCTGCTGCAGGATATTATTGACGGACGCGGCCGACTCGAAGACCTTGGCACCTTGTCGGGATTGAGCCGCATGATGAGCCCGGGCAATACTTTCTGCGCGCTGGCGCCCGGAGCCATGGAACCCTTGCAGAGCGCGCTAAAATTTTTTCGAGAGGATTTTGAGCGTTATATCCTCGGCAAAAACAGCATTGTAGGTGCAGGTTAATGGCTACGATCGAAATCGACGGCGTGCAATATACGGTCAAAGAGGGGGAAAGCCTGTTAGCGGCCTGCCACACACTGGGACTTGACCTGCCTTACTTTTGCTGGCACCCGGCACTGGGGTCGGTCGGCGCATGCAGGCAGTGCGCCGTGATTCAGTATCGCGATGCGGACGATACACGCGGCCGGTTGGTCATGGCTTGCATGACGCCGGTTGCGGACGCCATGCGTATTTCCATCAAGACCGATCAGGCGACGCAATTTCGCAGCGGCAACATCGAACTGTTGATGACCAATCATCCTCACGATTGCCCGGTCTGCGAAGAAGGCGGCGAATGCCATTTGCAGGACATGACGCTGATGTCCGGACATACCGTTCGGCGCTATCGCGGCCTGAAACGTACCCATCAAAACCAGTATCTCGGCCCGTTCATCAATCATGAGATGAACCGCTGCATCGCCTGCTACCGCTGTGTCCGCTTTTATGACGACTATGCGGGCGGCAGCGACCTGCATGCCTTGGGCGTGAGTAACAATGTCTATTTCGGCCGATTCGAAGACGGTACGCTGGAAAGCGAATTCAGCGGCAATTTGGTCGAAGTCTGTCCCACCGGCGTCTTTACCGACAAGACCTTCAGCGCCCACTTTGCCCGCAAATGGGATTTGCAGACCGCGCCCTCGGTCTGCGTGCACTGCGGTCTGGGCTGCAATATTGCACCCGGCGAACGCTACGGCGAACTCAGGCGCGTCGTCAACCGTTATAACGGCGAGGTCAACGGTTATTTTCTCTGCGATCGGGGACGTTTCGGCTACGGCTTCGTCAACAGCCCCGAACGTATCCGCTTGCCTCTACTGAACGGCCGGAGCGAAATCGCCAATGAAACGGCGGAACAACACTTTCGAGAGCTGCTAAAAAACGGTCAGCCTGTCATAGGAGTCGGTTCGCCGAGGGCCTCGCTGGAAGCTAATTTTGCCTTGCGTACGCTGGTCGGGGAGGAAAACTTCTTTCTCGGTCTCGAGGAAACCGAACAGACGTTGTTTGAAACGATAGTCGATCTGTTGCGCTACGGCGGTATCCATACGCCTTCCTTGCGAGAGGTCGAGCAGGCCGATGCCGTGCTGATTTTGGGCGAGGATCTGACGAATAGCGCGCCCAGGCTGGCGCTTTCGGTGCGTCAGGCCGCACGTAACGCGGCATTGGATCTGGCTAGCAGTATGCACATATCGCCCTGGCTGGATGAGCCTGTCCGTGAACTGGAAAAAAACAATCGAAGTCCGATTTTTATTGCCGGTATTTGTGCCACCCGTCTGGATGATGTTGCTGCGCACTGTTATCGCGGCAGCCCGGAAGACATTGCGCGCCTGGGCTTTGCAATTGCGCGCGGCCTTGATCCTCAGGCTCCTGCGCCTGCCGACCTCAGTGCCACCGAACACTCGCTTGCGGCCGTTATTGCGGAAAGCCTGAAATCGGCTAAACGTCCGCTGGTCGTGTCTGGAACGAGTTGTGCCAGCCTCGCCGTCATTCAGGCGGCATTCAATGTTGCCAAGGCGCTGTCTGCAAAGGACAAGCAGCTAATTTATACGGTGCCCGAATGCAATAGTCTGGGGCTCGCCATGATGGGTGGGAGACGCATGCGGCAGGCTTTCGAGCGGGTCAATGAAAAATTGGCCGAGACCGTCATTATTCTTGAAAACGATCTGTATCGTCGGGCGCAGGAACAAGATGTCGATGCGTTTCTGCGGACCGCGGCGCATGTGGTGGTGCTAGACTCGCTGAATACACAAACGGCAGATAATGCAGAACTGTTATTGCCTGCTGCGACGTTCGCTGAATCAGAGGGGACACTGGTGAGTAATGAGGGCAGGGCGCAACGTTACTTCCCTGTCTATCCCGCGGCGGAGCCTGTGCGCGGCAGTTGGCAATGGCTGTTGGCTGGCATGGAAACGACTGACTGGAAGCACTGCGATGAACTCACGGCCGCCTGCGCCGAGGCTTTTCCAGCGCTCGCAGCCATCGCCAAGGAGGCTCCGGATGGCCAATTCAGGATCGCCGGTATGAAAATTCCCCGGCAACCGCACCGCTACAGTGGCCGCACCGCAATGCTCGCCAACATAAAAGTCAGCGAACCTCGGCAGACCGTCGATCCGGAAACACCCTTTGCTTTTTCGATGGAAGGCATAACAGTCGGTGTGCCAGCTGCTCTGGAACCGGTTATCTGGGCGCCCGGCTGGAATTCGAACCAGGCCATCAACAAATTCCAGGATGAAATCGGCGGCCATTTACGGGGCGGAGATGCGGGCGCAAGGCTGATCGAAGCAACCGGTGCAATGCCTTGGTTTACGCATATCCCGGACGCATTTAAGCCCATGGAAGGGCAATGGCGCATCGTGCCGCTTCAGCATATTTTCGGCAGCGAGGAATTAAGCAGGCATTCGCCGCCGGTGGCCGAGCGCATGGCCAATCCTTGCGCCTCATTGAGCCCGTCGGATGCCGCCGTACTGGCTGTAGAGTCCGGCGACCTTCTGGAAATCAAGAGCCTTACAGGTATTTCGATCATATATCTTCCTGTGAAAATAGAGCAAACGCTTCCTTGCGGTCTGCTGGGAATCACCGCAGGACTGCCGGAAACTTTGGGGATCAGCCGGTTGAGCTTGGTCGTATTGACTAAAGCGGACAAAACTTTCGCATTTGCTCCTGCTCAATACCCACGTTCTTTAAGTAAAGCTTCCGATTCATATCTACATCCTGTAGGTAATTCCGGGGACAAACCATGACCAATACAGGCATAGGCAGCGCAGTGGATATTATCGGCATCCTGCTTTCGGCGATTTTGGTTGCCGCGATGCTGATCTGGGTAGAGAGAAGGCTGTTGGCCGTCTGGCAGGACCGTCTCGGACCCAATCGGGTCGGTCCGTTGGGTCTGTTTCAGGTGGTGGCGGACATGATCAAGATGTTCTTCAAGGAAGACTGGATACCGCCGTTTGCAGATAAACCGGTGTTTGTGCTGGCGCCTACCATCGTGTTCATTACCATGCTGACCGGTTTTTCCGTGGTGCCTTTCGCTCCGGGCGTCGGCATTATCGATTTCAATTTCGGACTGCTCTACTTTCTGGCGCTGACATCGCTGTCCGTGTACAGCGTGGTCTTGGCGGGCTATGCTTCCAACAATAAATATTCAATGCTTGGAGGACTGCGAGCCGCGGCTCAAACAGTCAGTTACGAAGTCTTCATGGGCATTTCCATCATGGGCGTCGTGATGCTGTCCGGAACCTTCAATTTGCGGGAGATCGTCGAGGCCCAGCGCGACGGCTGGTTTATTTTCCCCCAGTTTTTGGGCTTTATCGTCTTTATGGTGGCCGTTATCGCCGAAAGCCGCCGGGCTCCCTTCGATCTGCCTGAAGCCGAACAAGAGCTGATCGGCGGATTTCATACCGAATATTCAGGCATGAAATTCGGCATGTTTTTCGTCGGCGAGTATCTCGGTGTCACGCTCAGTTCTGCGATGATCGTAACCCTGTTCTTCGGCGGCTGGCTGGGTCCCTGGCTGCCGCCGCTCGTTTGGTTTTGTTTGAAAACAGCGGTCGGCATCGTCTTCTTTATTTTATTGCGGGGTTCGCTGCCACGGCCCCGCTATGATCAACTGATGGCTTTCGGCTGGAAAGTGATGCTGCCGGTGGCGCTGTTAAACCTGCTGGTTACCGCCGCCGTGGCGCTGACATTGCGCAGTTAACGAATCGGGAATTTAAGGATAAACCATGTTGAGCCAATTACGAACACTCTGGGAAGTACTCAAACATACTTTCGTCAAACCGGATACGGTGGAATACCCCGAGCACAAGCCGGCGCTGTTTCCCCGTTATCGAGGCCGCATCGTTCTGACTCGCGATCCCGACGGCGAAGAGCGTTGCGTTGCCTGTAATCTTTGCGCTGTAGTCTGTCCCGTGGACTGCATCGCCCTGCAGAAAGCCGAAGATGAAAATGGTCGCTGGTATCCGTCCTTTTTCCGTATCAATTTTTCCCGCTGCATACTCTGCGGATTTTGCGAGGAAGCCTGTCCGACCTATGCCATTCAACTGACCCCGGATTTTGAAATGTGCGAATACGACCGCCAGAACATGGTCTATGAAAAGGAACATCTGTTGATTAACGGTACGGGCAAGTACCACGATTACAATTTCTACCGGGTTGCCGGCATGACCGTCGGCGGCAAAAATAAGGGGCAGGCCGAAAATGAAAGCCCGCCTATAGACGTAAAAACGCTGTTGTCATGATAGGGAGGCCTGTATGGAGATGACACTGTTCACCATCGCAGCGGCCGTCGCCGTTTTTGCGACGTTGATGATGATCACCGGCTTCAATGCGGTACACAGCCTGCTTTATTTGATCCTGTCGCTGCTGGCCGTGGGCATTATTTTTTTTCTGTTAGGCGCGTATTTTGCCGCTGTGCTGGAAGTGATTATCTATGCCGGCGCCATCATGGTGATTTTTGTCTTCGTGATTATGATGCTCAACCAGGGCCAAAAGACGGTAGACCAGGAACATGAATGGCTCACGCCGGGCATGTGGATAGTGCCGTCTTTGTTGGCGCTAGTTCTGTTAGGCGAAATTCTGGTGGTGATCGCCGTCGGCGGCAATGCGGAGACCGGCCAGTTGGTCAATTCAAAACAGGTTGGTATCGCCTTGTACGGCCCCTATCTGCTGGCTGTGGAACTGGCTTCGATGCTATTGCTGGCGGGGTTGGTAGGCGCCTATCACCTGGGCAAACCCATAATCAAAAGAAACAGGCAAGAGAGGGACTCATGAACGGAATTCCTATGGAATACGGTTTGTTGCTATCCGCCGTTCTGTTTGCGTTGGGGCTGATCGGGGTGCTGGTGCGGCGTAACCTGATCTTCATACTGATGTCTTTGGAAATTATGCTGAATGCGACCGGACTCGCATTTGTCGTGGCCGGGTCAAGATGGGGGCAGGCGGATGGGCAAATCATGTTTCTGCTGATACTGACGCTTGCAGCGGCGGAAGTGGGTGTCGGCCTGGGTTTGGCGCTGCAGATTTTCCACCGTTTTCACTCTCTGGATGCGGATGCTGTGAACGAGATGAAAGGCTAGGAGGCGCAAGTGATTACATTGCTTTGGCTGGTGCCGCTGTTCCCCTTATTCGGTTTTGTACTCCTGGTATTGGCCGGAGGTCATTTTGCCAAACCGGCAGTTGCCTGGATTGGCGTCGGAACCGTGGGTATTTCCGCTATCCTGTCAGCCTTGATCGGCGCGGAGTATCTGGCTGGAGACAGGGAACCTTACCGGTTGGCTATAGGGTCGTGGATGGCGGTTGATGATTTGTCCGTGCCATTCGGGTTCTACCTCGACTCCTTATCGCTGACGATGTTGTGGGTTGTGGCCGGCGTCGGACTGCTGATCCATGTTTATTCGGCTGGTTTCATGGAAACCGATACCGATTATGCAAGGTTTTTCGCCTATATGAATCTGTTTGTTTTCGCCATGCTGGTGCTGGTGCTGGCTGACAATCTGGTTCTGCTCTATATGGGCTGGGAAGGTGTAGGTCTCGGCAGTTATCTGCTGATCGGATTCTGGTATCAAGATCCGAATAACGGCTATGCGGCGCGAAAAGCGTTTGTGATGACCCGGGTGGGTGATACGTCGATGGCGCTCGGCCTGTTTTTGCTGTTTACGCAATTGCATACTCTCGATATTCAGTCGGTCATGCTTAGGGCCTTGAGCCAATGGGAGACGGGGGCTTTGTTGCCGGTTGCCGCCGCCGCACTGTTGTTGGGCGGCGCAGTGGGTAAATCCGCGCAGTTGCCGCTGCAAACCTGGCTTCCCGATGCCATGGCCGGCCCTACGCCCGTTAGCGCGCTGATCCACGCGGCGACCATGGTGACGGCCGGTGTTTACCTCATTGCCAGAACCCACGACTTGTTCCTGCTTGCGCCTACGATTCAGTTTGCAGTCGCGTTGATAGGTGTCACGACTTTATTGTTGGCCGGCTTTTCTGCGTTGATGCAGACCGATATCAAACGTATCCTCGCTTATTCAACGATCAGCCAGATCGGCTATATGTTTCTCGCTTTGGGCGTCGGAGCCTGGTCGGCGGCTATTTTCCACCTTATGACTCACGCCTTCTTCAAGGCCCTATTGTTCCTGGCTGCGGGCGCGGTGATTTTTTGTTTTCACCACGAACACAACATTTTTAAAATGGGCGGCCTGCGGAAAGCGATGCCGGTCGCCTTCTGGAGTTTCCTTATCGGCAGTGCGGCGTTGTCTGGACTGCCGTTTACTTCCGGCTACTATAGCAAACACCAAATCTTGCTGGCCGCGTTCGATTTCTCCCCCGGTTTGTGGGGGGCCGCCTGTTTCGGCGCATTGATTACCGGCATTTACAGTTTCCGCCTAGTGTTCGTCGTTTTTTTCGGTTCCGAACACGCCGCAGTCGAAACGGTTATCGGCCGGCGCATGAGCGTGCCCTTGCTGTTGCTTTGCCTACTGGCGCTCACCGGCGGTTTATTGCAGATACCCCTGGATTCGGCGTTTCCTGTTCCGGCCGAACAAGAAGCGCATCGCCATCTCGATTGGGTGGGCGGCCTCACTGTAGCGGCGCCTATTGCCGGTCTGATAATTGCGGCTTTGTTCTACCTTACCGGTACATTTTCGGCGGAGCGACTAGCGTCAATTGCATGGGGTAAGACACTGCAGCGCTTCTGGCTTTCCGGCTGGGCATTTGACTGGCTTTATGACAACGTGTTGGTGCTGCCATTCAAGTGGGTTGCCGAATTCAATAAAAACGATGGAATAGATGGGGTCTATGAAGGAATGGCAACGCTCAGCAGGAGCATTCACCACATCGCCAGCGCATCGCAATCCGGCAGGTTGCGCTGGTATGCGGCATCGATGGGTTTTGCGGCCGCCGTCATCGTCGCTATAGGACTGTTGTCATGATGCTGTTCGCACTGATTGCCGTTTTATTCTTGGGGGGGCTTGCGGCTTGGTATTCTGAACGGTTCTGTCCTGCTGCCCCGCGCCGGATAGCCGTGGCGACGCTGGCGATAGAGGCACTACTGGTATTTGTGCAATTTTCGACGGCCGAACCTGTCGATTATTTGTCTGCCGGCGAGTCGCCGATCTGGATCGCCGATTTTAAGCGGCCATGGATTCCCCGTTTCGGTATCGGCTTTCATCTGGCCCTGGATGGGCTCAGTCTACTGCTGATCTCGCTGACGGTTTTTCTCGGCTTTATGGCGGTCAGCAGTTCCTGGACCGAGATCAAGCACCGGCAGGGTTTCTTTTTCTTTAATCTGTTATTTTGTCTGGCCGGGACGGTCGGTGTCTTCCTGGCAATGGATTTGTTTCTGTTCTTTTTTTTCTGGGAAGCGATGATCATCCCGATGTATTTTATGATCAGCATTTGGGGACATGAAAGCCGGATCTATGCGGCAATCAAATTTTTTATTTTCACTCAGGCAAGCGGCTTGCTGATGCTGCTGGCAATCGTCACTTTCGCGCTAATTTTTCACGACAATACCGGGATTTATAGTTTCGACTATTTCGATCTGCTTGAAGCGCCTCTCGACCCGACCATTGCCTTTTGGCTGATGCTGGGCTTTTTCATTGCCTTTGCCGTCAAGCTTCCGGCCGTCCCGTTTCATACCTGGCTGCCGGATGCCCATACCCAGGCGCCCACCGGGGGCAGCGTTATTCTGGCCGGGGTCATGCTTAAAACAGGGGCTTACGGTTTATTGCGTTTTGTCGTCCCCTTGTTTCCTGAAGCGGCACAAGAGTTTGCGCCTGTCGCCATGGCCCTGGGCGCAATCAGCGTGCTCTACGCCGCCATGATGGCATTCGCCCAGTCCGATTTGAAGCGGTTGATCGCCTATACGAGCGTCAGCCATATGGGGTTTATTATGCTGGGAGTGTTTTCCCTGAATATGCAGGCCCTGCAGGGTTCGGTCATCACCATGCTGGCGCACGGCATCAGCGCTTCGGCCTTATTCATGATCGCCGGGGCTTTGCAGGAACGTCTGCATACCCGTGAAATGAACTGTATGAGCGGTTTCTGGATCGAAATGCCTAGGCTGTCGGCAATAACTTTATTCTTTGCCATTGCCTCGCTGGGACTGCCAGGACTGGGTAATTTCATCGGCGAATTTTTGGTGTTACTGGGTGCCTTCAAGGCGACTGTCACGTTGACAGTATTGGCGGCTCTTGTGCTTATTCTGGCGCCGGTTTATTCACTCATCATCATCCAAAAAGTCTTTCACGGTCCATTGCGACGGCAGCATTTCCATTCCGATTTCGGCCGCCGTGAACTGGTTTTCATGGGGCTGCTGGTGTTGAGCACTGTCTGGCTGGGGCTTCATCCTCAGCCGGTATTGAACCTTGCCGCGCCGCCCTTAGAACAGGACATACAACTCTGCTGTCAGGGAGATAACGGATGAACATCGACCAACTGATCGCATTTTTGCCGTTCATCGCTATCGCCGGCACATCGATAGCAGTCATGCTGGCCATCGTCATCAGGCGTCATTTTGCCTTAGCCAGCATCGTCGCCGTCATTGGAATTGTGGTGAGTCTCATAGCCGTGACAATCACATGGGGGCGTTTTCCCGTCCAGGTGACGCCTCTGATGCGGGCGGATACTTATGGTTTGTTCTTTATGTCGCTATTGTTGACGGCGGGTCTTGTCGTCATCGCCTTTTGCTATGACTATTTTAAAGATTGCGACGGAGAAAACGAAGAACTGCTATTGCTCATCCTCATTGCTCTCCTGGGCGGATCGGTGTTGACGGCAAGTACCCATTTTGCGTCATTTTTTATCGGATTGGAAATACTCAGCGTTTCTTTGTTTGTGTTGATAGGGTATTCTTTCGATCGTACAAAGTCTCTGGAAGCGGCGATCAAATATCTGGTCTTATCCGGTGTGTCTTCCGCCTTCCTGCTGATGGGGATGGCGTTGATCTATGCGCAATGCGGAGCGCTTGATTTCAACGGTATCGGACAATTCATTGCCAACCAGCAGACGCTCGATGCCATGGTTTTGTGCGGAATCGTTTTCATTGTAGTCGGATTGGGTTTTAAGCTGTCGCTGGCGCCGTTTCATATGTGGACGCCCGATGTCTATGAAGGCGCTCCGGCGCCGGTGACTGCGTTTGTCGCCACTGTTTCAAAAGGCGCCGTTTTTACCCTGTTGTTGCGCTATTTCATCAGCAGCGGAGGTTTTTTTTATCCTTCCCTAATAACCGTTTTCAGTTTCATCGCCGTCATAACCATACTAGCCGGTAATTTACTGGCACTACTGCAACAAAACGTCAAACGGCTGTTGGCGTATTCATCCATCGCCCATATGGGTTATCTGCTGATTGCATTCATCGCCGGCGGCAGCATCGCTCCGGCGTTGGTGACAGAGTCCGTTACCTTTTATCTGATCGCCTATATCATTACCACGCTGGGCGCCTTCGGCGTTGTTTCAATCCTCGCCACCTCGAAGGCGGAGGCGGCGGAACTCTCATTTTATCGAGGCCTGTTCTGGCAAGAGCCCTGGCTGGCTGCGGCCTTTACGGTCATGCTGCTGTCACTGGCGGGCATTCCCCTGACAGCGGGGTTTATTGGCAAATTTTATATGTTTACTGCGGGCATCGAAGGGGGATTGTGGGGATTGTTGTTCACCCTGATTATTGGAAGCGCCTTGGGGTTTTATTCTTACTTAAGAATCATCGTCGTCATGACGATGAACATGGAATCGCCCGTAAATGCGGACGATAAGCTCCCTTACAAATGGATTTCCTATGCCGCGCTTGGGGCCTTAACAGTGCTGGTCTTCTGGCTTGGTATTTATCCCGGTGATTTGATGGAATTGATTCAGTCGTAGCAAGAATAATCGATAACATGATTTGGATAGCGTGGAGTAAAGAGCGATCACCGTATTGCAATCTGCAAAAAACTACAAACGGTGGCCGGTGTCCGATGACCCGCATTCACTCGGGTTCAAATGCAATAACATTAAATCTTAAATCCATTACGGAGCCTATTTATGGAAGCCTATCCTTCTGAACTTCTGCTGATCGTATTTGTTGCCATGTTGGCTCCGCTGCTTGCCGAATTACCTCGCGGATTCCGCTTGCCTGTGGTGGTCATTGAAATCGTTTTAGGGATAATGATAGGCCCTCATGTTTTACATCTCGCGAGTCCGGTTGGTATGGTTGATACGCTGGGCCAGCTCGGATTGACCTTTCTGCTGTTCATGGTCGGGCTTGAGATCAATGTTGACAAAGTTCGCGGCAGGCCCTTGTCATTGGCGTTGGGCGGCTGGTTTCTGTCGTTTATCTTGGCTACGATTTGTATGTTCTTCTTCAATGCCATCGGGCTTATCCAGGCGCCGCCCATGTTGGCGGCGGTCGCTTTATCCACGACGGCTTTAGGGGTATTGGGTCCCATTCTGCGCGACCGGGGAGAGCTGGATTCCGAGTTCGGGAAATACATGGTCGCCGCTGCCGCGGCGGGTGAGTTCTGTCCATTACTGGTCATCTCGCTTTTGGTTATTCCTACGCACAGTACCCTTGTACACACCCTGTTTATAGTGACTTTCATCATCATTGCCCTGGCCGCGGCGAATGTTGCTCTCAACATGCGATCATTACGGGCTATCGAAAGATTGGCGCACACGATGCAGAGTAGCGGGCAGCTTCCCGTTAGAATTTGCCTTGTGTTGCAAGTCCTGTTCGTTGTGCTTGCCTCAAAATTCGGACTGAATATCGTGATGGGAGCCTTTGCCGCAGGTATGGTTGTTGGACTTGCCAGCAAAGGCGAAGGGGGAGAATTGTTACGGCATAAGCTGGACGCCATTGGGTACGGTTTTCTCATCCCCATCTTCTTCATCGTCGCCGGCATGAAGTTTGAAGTCAGCGCCTTATGGACTGGACCTCTCGCGCCTATACAAGTGACGCTGTTGCTGGGCTTATTGGTGCTGGTTAGAGGCATTCCGGTCATTTTATATAGGCAGGCGTTGGCGCCAGAAGAGCAAGTGCCTTTTGCACTCTACTCCGCTACCGGCCTTCCCCTCATTGTCGTCATCAGCGAAATCGGTGTTTCTTCCGGACTTATGCGTTCAGACAGGGCGGCTATTTTGGTGGGCGCAGGTATGATTTCGGTTTTACTCCTGCCCTTCCTGGCCGTCAAATTAAGAGGTAAATTACTTTTACCCTGGTAGCTATTCAATAGTTGGCGCACCGACTTTAATGCTGGTTCGGAACCGGCTGGGAAGCCCGATATTTCGGCTTGCCTGTTCCAGCGTCAATAATAGCGATTCGGCATGACGCAAAAAAAATGAAGGCTTTGCTGGGCCAAATTCATTCCGGATCGTTTACGTACGAACAAGGGCGTCCCTGAATAAGGCTCCAACCGTTGGGTGCGCGCACTCGCACCCGTCGATTGAGAGACATCCAGTCTATTCGCCGCTTCTTGAAGGCCGCCCTTCGAGGCCACGCTCAAAAAATTCAAATTTGTACGATACCCATAATAATTTACATCGACTTTATCGATATTAAAGTCAAATAAAATTCGTTTGTCTTATGTTAATCTCGAATTTATAGTATTGCACAGGGTTCCTGGGTTGATCCGTAGTGTTGGCAGCGGGAATTTATTGAGCGCTTCCCGCACAACAAGAGGTTCAACCAAAATCAGCGAATGCAAGCCGGTTCTGTTGTGGGCCAACGGCTTTTGCCTTTGTCGGCCATAGAGAAATTCATGATGAATTTAATTCGTACTTCCTAATTTGAAGGTGAGGCAGAATATGGCGTCAATTCAACACATAATTGGGGGCTACCAGAGAGCCTATGCTTTGTTCAAATTAGCGAAAGCACTATCCGCAAGGCAGCGGACCGCAATCATGATGTGCAGACGTAAAAAGCCGGATTTTGGCTGCAACCGGTAGGAAACCCGGATCCTATGGCTATCACTTACGCTGAGAGACTGAGCGGCTGGCGTTTTATCCTTTTTAACGTCCTGCTGGCTTTGGGACATATGATCGTATTGTTCAACGTCGGCTCCTATATTGCGATGATGCCTCATGTTGCCGGCGATTTGGGCGGCGTGACGCCTAGCTTCGGAACCTGGGCTCAGACCGATTTCATGATGGCCCTGGCATTAGCTTTTCCGCTAAGCCGCTGGCTCTCAGGAAAGTACGGCGCCTATCGCGTGTTCGTAGCGGCGTTTTTTGTCTACGCCTTCGCTTCTTATCTCTGTGCGATCAGTGAATCCCTATGGCTGTTTATTCCGGGGCGCGTACTACTCGGCTTTGCGGGCGGGATTACGCTCCCCGTCGGCCAATCCCTGTTATTGAAAGAATATCCCGATAAACTGAAAATGTTAGCGTTGGGTATCTGGGGTCTGGTCACGCTCATGCCTTTTACGATCAGTTTTTCGATAGGCGGCGTGATCGTCGACGAGGTCGGCTGGCGCCGCCTTTTTTATCTGAATACGCTCATCGCTTTGGTCATTGCCGCGACCACCGGTTCGTTGCTTGCCGGGCGGGGATTCGAACGCAGCTACATTCGGTTCGACTTTATCGGCTTTATGCTTCTTGCCGTGGTCCTCGGCGGCATACAAACCATTTTGAATCAAGGTAACGATTTTGACTGGTTCGATTCGCCTTTTTTGCGGGCTATGGCGATTCTTGTCATCGTCGTTTTGCCTTGCTTCATTATCTGGGAGCTTGGGGAACGTCATCCGGCACTCGACATACGTCTTTTTGCCCATCGTAATTTTGCTGTCGGGGTGATCTGCTTTACGGTGGGATTTCTCTTGATCCAGGGATTGCTTTCGATGTTTATCGTCCAGTTGCAGGTGTTGCTGGGATATTCTTCTTTTCTGGCCAGCATGGTTTTTCTGCCCATGATCGTGCTGGCGGTACCGGTGACTTTGATCATGCACGGTTTACCTCTAAATCTTGACGCGCGTTTGCTTGCCTGTATCAATTTGCTTGGTTTCGCCTTGGCCTTGTTCTGGATTGGGCTGTTCGATGAACCCGCTTCGTTCGATCAAATTTTTTGGCCCATGTTACTATTCGGCTTATTTCTGGGTTCGTTTTTTATTCCCCTGACCCGATTGACGCTTCACGGGTTTTCAGGGCAGCAAGAAATGCGTGCGGCGGAAGGAACCGGATTGCTGCGCATCGCCGCCGGTGCGTTCGGGATTACGCTGCAAGGGATTGTCTTGTTTAGGAGGATGCCTTTTCATCAACTGCATTTGGCGGATAATTTCGGCGGACGGAGGTTCGCTTCCATTGATTTGCTGCAAGAGCTCTCGGGCAAGTTGGATAGCGCCGGAGTCGCGGCGGAGATGGTCAAGAGCGAACTTATGGCCATCATTAAACAGCATGCCGCCATCCTGGCAATGAACGATGCTTTTTTGCTGGCAAGTTACCTGTTTGTCGGCCTGGCTGGGCTGGTTTGGTTGGCTTATCCAGCTTATCCGCACCTTCATCCGAGCAAGATTGAAAAGCTCGAAGACATTCGGGCGGAAGAAATGATGGAGGAACCATGATGAGTCGTTTGGACACGGCGCGATGGCTGCTTAATCAGTCCTGTATCGGGATGATGTTTCTGGTTTCCGGTTGCGCCTGGATACCCGCAGGGGATAAGCCTGCCGAATTTATAGAAGCCCCATCCATGGAGCACACGCTATCCGATTCCGATCACAATGAACTTGCCGCTAGCTCGCCACAATGGCCGGCTGAACGCTGGTGGCTGGAGTTTGGCAGCGCTGAACTCAATAACCTCATGACTATTGCGTTAAAAAATAGCACCGGTCTCAAAGTCGCAGCCGCCAGAATACGTCAGGCACAAGCCTTGGCTCGCGTGGAGGGAGCGAGGCTGCTGCCATTTCTGGACGCAGAAGTCGAGCTTGCGAATGAGCGCATTTCAGAAAATGGTGTTTTTGCCGTTCTCAATCGAAAAGAGGCGGCGGGGGCGAATATCCTCTTTGGTCGGGTTAATCCCTTTAACTTTCGCTACGAATTTGATTTTTGGGGAAAAAACCGTGCCGCATTGGAAGCGGCGCTGGGCGAAGCATCGGCCGAGAAGGCCGAGCACGCCGAAGTTTGGTTGCAACTGACGGGCGCAATCGCCAGATCCTACTTTCGCGGAGTCGCGCTGCGCCAGCAACTCGATTTGATACACGATATCGTAGAACTGCACCGCGAATTACTCCAGCTGGCCGAGACGAGGTTTCGGTTGGGCCTGGATTCCGCCGATCCGGTGAAGCAGGCCAAGGTCGATTTGGAGTTAGCCAATAAACGCGAAGCCGGTACCCGGGATCAGTTGGACCTCCAGAGGAATTTACTGGCCCGATTGATAGGCAACGGCCCCGATTCGACGCAAAGCCTGTTTACCGATAGGGATCAGGGCGACATCCCTAAAGACTTGCGGTTACCCGCCAAGCTTCCGCTGGAATTGCTTGCCCATCGTCCGGATCTTGCGGTCGCTCTCTATCGTGCCGAGGCGGCGGCGCAAAGGGTCAAGGTGGGCAAGGCCAGTTTTTTGCCCACGATCGATCTGACTGCCTTCGCGGGATTGAATGCGCTCAGGTTGACGAAAGGGGCGAGTTCTCTGGCCAATATCCTGTTTTCGGGCTCCAGTTTCTCCTACGGCATCGCGCCGGGCCTGCGGCTTCCCTGGTTCGAAGGCGGGCGACTGCGTGCAGAATTGTCGGTCCAACGAGCCGAGTACGACGGGGCGGTGGAACTGTATAACGATACCTTACTGCACGCCATCCAAGAGGTCGCCGATAGCCTGAGCAGTTGGAAAGAGTCGCGTTCCATACTTGAGGCACAAAACCGCTTATTATCCTCGCAACGCCAAAATGAGGAGCTCGCTGCAGATCGCCTTCGTCTTGGTCTGGACGATCGTCGGGCGATGCTGGGCCGTCATGATGTTGTGCTGGATCAGGAATATGCCTTGAAGACACTGGAAGCCGACCATTTGGTTGCCATGGTGGATTTGATTGAGGCGTTGGGCGGCGGGTACTCGAATGATCTTAAGATTGTCCAACAATTAATTAAGCATAAACCGGAACACCCTGAAGGCTTTGACTTGTACAAGTGGTTGATATTTTGAAGTTGGACGCAACGCTCAAATCGGGGGCAGCGCCCTCTGTTGTAGAGAAATCACAACGCCTTAAAGCGAAACTAAAACCGGGTATCGCCAATAATAACCAATGAAAATTCATCCCAAAGATATTCGGGCTCGCCGCAATCGATATTTAGTGTCGGTCATTCTCGTGCTGATTGCGGCGGCTATGAGCTATGCCGGTTATTGGTGGCTGTATTGCCGTTATTGGGTTGTGAGCCATAATGCCTTTGTCTCCGGTAACCTTATTCCGGTCGAGGCTGACGCGACCGGTATTGTAACCCAGGTGTTGGCGGAGGAAAGCCAATACGTCAACAAGGGCGATCTTCTGGTCCGTCTTGATGAGCACCGGGCGCAAACGGCTTTGCGCCAGAGCGAGGGGGAGCTTGGTCAAACGGTGCGCGAGATCGGAACCGTTTTCGCCACGCGTCAGCAGATGTGTCAAAAAATCATTGCTCGTTCGGCCAGGCTGGATAGGGTACGCCACGATGTGATCCGGTTAAGACAGGCGATTCCAAACGGTTCCGTATCGGATCAGGCTTTGCAAAATGCCGAAGACCAAATGACCGTCCTTGAAGCCGAGATGCGAGAAGCGGAGGCCGAGTTCAAATCCATCGAAGCTAAAGTGGGAGGCACCAGCAGGATTCGGCATCCGGATGTCGAAACGGCCAAGCATAAGTTTGTTGCTGCCTATCTTGAATTTAGCCGGCAGCAAATTCGCGCTCCCGCTTCAGGTTATGTCGCCAAACGCAAAGTCCAGGTAGGCAATCGGATTCAACCGGGCGACCCGCTAATGACCATTATTCCCCTGGATCATCTATGGGTAGAAGCGAACCTGCGGGAGACCGAGTTGCAGCGGATACGCCCCGGCCAGCAGGCTGAGATTATTGTCGACCTTTATGACGATAGCTACGTTTTTCATGGAACGGTAGAAGGGTTAGTTCCCGGCACCGGCAGTGTTTTTGCTTTATTGCCTCCCGACAACGCGACCGGAAATTTCATTCATATCGTACAGCGTGTGCCCGTGCGTATCGCGCTACGAGAGGATGAGATACTGAAACACCCTATCCGCCCGGGGCTCTCTACCGTAACGTCTATTAACGTGAAAGATTCCGAACGGTCCCTGAGCGCATCGCTGGTTGCGGCTTCCAGCCCGGAATATCAAACAGATATTTTTGTTGATGAGCTTACTAAAGCGGAATCCAAGGCTCAAGAGATCATTAAAAATAATGTGGTTTCGCCAGGCGATGCTTTAGACACAAATTGTAGCGGAATCAAAAAGTAACCTGTAATAACTTTTGGCGTATCAAATCTGTTCTTCTGTGCGAGGCAGGGGCGAGTAGTCTCCGGATGGGGTAGCAGGGCGATTTCAGGAAGCGCTGTTTGCGGAGTATTAAAGCGACAAGGCATCCCATTTTATAGAAGTCGGCATCGGTGGCGGAACAAGGGGGGTTGGAACAAAGTCCTATTGATGATCTGCGGAGAAAAAGATCCCGTGCAACGGCTTGAACCTATCTTTACTGCACTGGCGCAGGAGAGAGGTGATATTTACCTAACACCTCATGGAACTCATCCGCCGGCCCCGTAGAGTTGGGTTATTTGCCCTGCATACGCTGTCCGACAGGACGTGGGGTATTCCGCAATATATAAATTAAATCAAGAGAGGCGACAATGAACAAATTATTTTGCATTGAACTTAAAACTCTGCCGGTCGCTGTTATGATCGGGAGCCTTGTATTTTTCTCCAACCAACTGGCCGTTGCGCAACCCCTTTATAAGGCCGAAGGAGACAAAGTTGATAAGTGCTTAGCAGAAAGTAAATTGGTATTGAGAGCCAAAACCAGCGCCGATTTCATCGATAGCCTCCTCAAGTTCGGTAGGTGTAAACGATTGGAATGGCAGCCACTCGTATTTCA
>NZ_JAXUHN010000068.1:0-62708 GCF_035916875.1 Methylomicrobium sp. Wu6 | reverse complement strand
GAATTAGGGTCGCAGCCCATAATCGGCTCAGGCGTCGTAACCCTAACGGACTTTTGGATAGCAGTTTCGTGCGGTGTGGATTCGCTAACGTGCAATCGGAATTGTTCATAACCGCTCCTAATTGTCTAATTTCGTTGCGATAACTTGTTAAGGCGATATGTTGGACGAAGCCGCTATGGCGGAGAAAAGCCCAGCCTCTTGATTGACTATAAAATATAACCTTAAGCCCTCACTACGAGGGACCATTCTACGACGAATCATGAGGCTACACGCCAATGACACCATTATCTTAAACCGATTTCAAGCAAAACTATCAAACGCACCTTAAACACCTCAAGCTCAAAGGGCTTCGGCCCACCTACTCCCGTGGCATTCGGCGCCTCGGCGAGTATTTCGATTATCAAATCCATGAACTGTCCGAAGCCCCCGTTGCTCGAGTATTTCACGACCTGCTGGAGACGCATTCCTGGAGGTCCGTTAAACTCGACCTGTACGCGCTCAAATTCTTCTACACCTACGTTTTGAACAAGTCCTGGCCGACGTTGAATCTGATCAAACCGCAAAAAACTCAGCGCCTCCCGGATATGGTGACTGTTGAGGAAGCCGGACGGTGACACATACCCTCAGTTGCCGGGTGTTTTTTACGCTCTAGAGCCCGGGTCTGCGCCTCGGTGAAGGCTTACGCCTGACGGTGGCCGATATCGATGCGGCGCGGAAGCGTGTGCATATTCGCGACGCCAAGGGCGATAAAGACAGGTTTTTACTCCTGCAAAACCAGCATACACCACATCCCTGTGGTTAACCGTTTGGTGCCGTTGCCGGCGGCGACGTTGACCTGCCTGCGCCGCCTCTGGCAAGTGCATCGAAATTGTTTCCCAATCGCCACGGCGGCCTCAAGTCGGCCCATTTGGCCACCACGCCGCTAGATCGCGGCAACGTGCAGAAGACGCAACGCCAAGTGGCGCATGACTGCGGACAAAAAAATCCCCCCCCCCCCACAGCCGAAAAACACACCACCAAAACTTCTTGATCAAGTCGGCGACCGGATTCGCGTCAAGCACTAAAGCATCCGCACCGAAAAGCTGTATGTGCAGTGGATCAAACGGTTCATTTTGTTCCATGGCAAACGCCATTCGTTAGAAATGGGGCAAGCGTGCAGGAGTTGCTCGGCCACAAGGATGCAAAGACGACGATAATTTTCACGCATGTGTTCAACAGGCGGAAAGGGCGTTGTAAACCTGTTAGACCGGCTATAACCCTGTTTCCTTCATCGAAACCAGGGGACAGGTTTGGATAAATAGCACTATGATTCTAGGCCTATCCCCCGTTCGTGAATCAGGCTAATACCAGGCGCTCCCATAGAGCCCGTTGGAAAACAGGGCCTGCATTCCGCTGCTTTGTGCACATGGCAGAACTTTATTTTGCACGCCCGCGATACCTGGACACAATCGACTTGCGCGCTTCTTCCAGCAACAACATGCCGAAGGCAAAGGGCGGCATTAACAACCAGACCTCAAGGGCAATGGGGGCCGTACCGAAAACAAGATTGCCCCATGGGGTGTAATCGATAGCCAGGATCAAAACAATTTCCAGCGCGATACCCCACAGAATGATTTTATTGTCGAACAATTTGGCGATAAACACACTGCCTCCCGGCGTTTTGCAAAGGAACACGTTCATGGCTTGCATCATGACGATGGTGCTTAAACAAGCGGTCGTTGCTTGCAGGTATAAGGAATCGGATTCTGCCAGGATTTTACCCCAATGCCAGCCGCCCGCCGAAAGGACGAAGAAATAAGCGGCCATCGAGGCAGCAGCTTCCATTAGCCCGAGGAACAAATAGCTGCGCAATAACAGGCGGCCGTCGATCAGTCTTTCCTTGGCCGGTCGCGGCGGTTTTAGCATGCTGTCCGGTGTCGGTTTCTCGGCTCCAAGACCGAGCGCCGGGATCATGTCGGTACCCAAATCGACGGCCAGAATTTGAATAATGGTCAAGGGCAATGGAATCTTGAATAATGAAAAAGCCAGATATGGCACCATTTCAGGGATATTCGATGCCAGAATATAAGTCAGAAATTTGCGAATGCTTGCATAGACAGCGCGTCCTTCTTCAATGGCTGCGACAATGCTGGCGAAATTGTCATCCAGCAGAATCATATCGGAGGCTTCCTTGGCGACGTCGCTGCCAGTCAGGCCCATGGCAATGCCGATGTCAGCCATTTTGAGCGCCGGAGCATCGTTCACGCCATCGCCGGTGACGGCAACAACCTCCTTTTTCTTTTTTAATGCGCTAACGATACGCATTTTTTGATCGGCGCCGACTCGCGCGAAAATAATGTCCGGCGCATCCAGCGCCAAGCGTAATTGAGTTTCAGACAATTTGCGCAATTTATCGCCGGTGATCACCACGGGATGATTCGACTCGATTTGCCCGATTTGCCGGGCGATTGCCAGCGCGGTATTCGGATGATCGCCGGTCACCATAATCACCTTGATTCCCGCTTGTCGGCATTTGCGTATCGCTTCTGGCACTTCCGGGCGCGGCGGGTCTTCCAAACCCACCAGCCCACATAGAATCATGTTCTGCTCCTGCTGTTTACCCCCGTTATTGCCGCTTAGTTCCCGCCAGGCGACAGCCAATACGCGCAAACCTTTACCGGTCATATCCTCCTGAGCCTGAGTGAAATGATTAATAATATCAGGAGCCAGCTCCACGATTGCGCCGTCTATTTGCGCTGACTTGCAAAGAGGCAGGAGCGCTTCCAGCGCGCCTTTACAGTAAAGTACAACGCCCTTGGGGGTCTGGTGAATGGTGCTCAAACGCTTGCGGTCGGTGTCGAAGGGAACTTCGTTGATTTTGGGGTAAGAAATAGCCTCGCCCAGACAGATCTTCGCCATTCGCGTCAAAGCAATTTCCATCGGGTCCCCTAAAAGCTCAACCTTGCCGGAAACCACAGCCTCCTTCAGGTTATGGCACAGAAAGGCATTCTCGAAAAAACGGCGGTTGTCCCTCACTAGCTTGTCTTGCCGTCGCGCCTCTGTCGGTGTCAGCATTTTACCGCTCAAATACAGAGTTTTGGCTGCCATCCGGTTCATTGTCAGAGTGCCGGTCTTGTCGGTGCAAATCACGGTTGCCGACCCTAAAGCCTCCACGGAAGGCAAATGCCGAATCAGGGCGTTACGTTTAGCCATACGCTGAGTCGCCATGGCCAAAGACAAGGTCACTGTAGGCAAAAGCCCTTCCGGCACGTTGGCGACAATAATGCCGATCGCGAAAATGAAATTATCCCAAAATGGCAGCCCCATGCTGCGTCCTATCACGAAAAAGACGATACCGATCACAATAGACAGCAAGGAGATGAAGCGGCTTAGGCGGGCGATTTCCCTTTGTAGCGGAAAGATTGTCTCGCCGCTCGTTTGCGTCAAGTGAGCAATTTTACCGAATTCGCTATGAATGCCGGTGGCGAACACCACGGCCTTACCTTCACCGGAAACGATGGAAGTTCCGGCCAGCAGGATGTTGCGACTGTAAACCCAGTCTTCTTCCTGCGACGGCAACGCATCACGCGCCTTGGGCAAGGATTCGCCCGTCACGGTAGCATTGTTGACGCGCAACGAAAACGCTTCGAGCAAACGACAATCCGCCGGCACATTGTCGCCTTCTTGCAAAAGAATGACGTCGCCGGGCACAAGGTCGGCCGCCAGAATTAAGCCAACCTTGCCGTCTCTTAATGCTTTAACGTAAAAAGGCAATAGCCTTTGCAAGGCGGCAATGGCCCGTTCGGCTCGGTACTGCTGCCAGTACGAAAACAGACCGTTGACCACAATGACGCCTAGAATAGCGTAACCGAGCGTGGACATGTGCTCGCCCGGCTTTTGAGACTCTGCGAAAAAAGCCAGCCCGGCCGCTACCCAGAGAATCAGCGCAAAGAAACTGGTGAACTCCTTAATGAATCCAAGCCAAACCGATTCCCTTCCCACATCCTCGATCCGATTGGGGCCATATTCGCTCAACCGGCGCTCGGCTTCGGCTTGGGACAGACCATCAAGACTGCTTTTTAAACTATCAAGTGCTTCCTCGATGGAAGCTTGACGGATTTTCATCGGCGATAACCCCAAGAAAGGCGAGACATGTTTGTTAAGCCGCTGTTGCGCTTAGTCTACCATTGAGAGGTTTCAAGGATTTGCAAGGGAACAGTCAGAAAAGCGCGCATAGCGCCAAATAGTCCTGGTCTATTGCGCCAAACCGGAGGGCCATTGCGATAAATCAGCTTGGTCACTGCGCCCCAGGCGTTGCGATGCATAAGTTGCGTTGCGGACGACGAGTCTCTAGCATGATAACTCTATTGACAATATCCTCGGCGCTACTTTCGCCAATCGGGCCGGCGGCGATGCGGCCGGTTGCCTTACTAACCAAATGCACATAGCTCTTGTGCGGCCCGCCCGCCAGGGTTGAGTTGATCAACAACTCGGTTTCATCCTTCTCCTGCATTTTTTCCGGCGCCGCGCTGCCGGGATTGCAGGCGCCGAAAAAAATCATGCCGTCTGCAGCCGCCAGCGAACTCAGGGTTTTGGTGAAATGAAAAAACCGTTCCGGCGATATCTCGGCAGAGTTCTTTAGATCGAAAAGGGGTTTGCGACAAATAGTCTGGCAGATCTCGCGCCGGGCTTCATGCAGATTTTCCGGACTGGTCGCCAGTCGATCCGGCGAACAGTAGCGATCGTAGCAGGCGCGATCCAGCGGTTGTATCTGTTTTTCCAGTCCCTTCAGATAACGCAATACATCGCCCCTTTTCATCGTCGCCAATTCCGGCCAGCGGGTGGCCATATAGTCGCTGAATACGGGGTTATTTTCGGTGTCGTAAGTAACCGACAGCACATTCTTAAGGCCCGGCTGCGCCTCGGAATACTGCAACAGTTTACCTTTGCCGCCAATTATCTCAAGATTTTGCCAAAACACGACATTTTTCAATACCGGGCCGTCGAAACCGCCATGGCTGATAAAAATTATCCGGTCGAATGGAGGCGACTGCCGCATGATTTGCTCGACCTCCTGGTAAAAATCGTTCCAGTTCCAGACATCCCGCAGTACCGTAACGTCCGCATGGTAGCGGTCCCGATAAAAGGCTTTCAGAATGTGGGCAGGCTGCTCCGACCACCGTGGGCTCTCGGTCGTGTGCGGATCCCTGCTCAGCAAAGGCGCAAGCAGCACTCGCCTTGGCGGGTTCCGAAAATGCAAGTTGTTCAAACTGCCATGAAAAGGCTGGCACGACGATAAGTGACTTTCATGACCGTAAACATCGGCCGTACCTATCCACAGTAACAGCAAGGAAACCAAAAACCGGATGTGCGTGATTAAGTTCACGTTAAATTCCTATAAAACGGCCCTTTTGAGGCGCCCTCATAAAATACGATTAAAATCGATTTTACCAGTTTCCGTTGGCATAGGCTCCGGAATTGCACTGATGCATTGAATCCAAAACTCAATCGTGAAAGTCGTAAAGCAATGGAAAAAACGGCTGTCGCCTATCAGCAAATAGATTCACCCTTACAAATTATCATAATCCGCTCAAGGGCGTGGGCATGGCCAACCCTTCCATGTTATTCGATACGTCGACAAACCGTCAAAACGTCTTGAACAGGGCTCGTACCAGAGAAGCCGAGACAAGGAGGCCCTTCTGATGATTGAGTGGCCACACTCGTGTATCCTGTCTAGCAGCAAATGTTTTCCACATAATCGCCTAATGAGTGTCAGTATGAATGGTGGCGACTCCAATTACGCCACCACGGCAACTTCATCGGCCATTCTTTTCTGCCCATTCGGCAGCATTCCATACATTCCCAACTTATGCCGCAATACGTTGCGGCTGATATTCAACAGCTTTGCGGTCTGCACCTGGTTTTCCTCGCAAAACTCGAAAGCGGTGCGGATGACGGTTTCCTCGATCACATCGTATAGCTTCGGCGGCGCCTGTTCGCACAGCCGCAATAACGCATTTTCCAATGACGTGGTGGATACCGACGGCGAAGTTTCTACGACTCTGATCCCTGAAAGTTTGAAGTCTTCCGGCCGGAGACGGTTGCCAGGGCAGACCAGCAATGAGCGGTGAATGGCGTTTTCCAGTTCGCGGATATTGCCGGGCCAATCATAGTTCAACAGTAACTGTTCGGCGGCGGGCAGCAACTTGATCTCGCCATAGCCCAGGCGGTCGCCGTAGATTTTTAGAAAATGCCGAGCCAACGGCAGAATATCACCAGGGCGGTCGCGCAGCGGCGACAGATGAACGGTGGCGACATTGAAGCGATAATACAGATCGGCACGAAAATGTGAGGCCGCCACAGCTTCTTCCAGATTGACGTTGGTGGCGGCGATAATCCGCACATCTACCGGCACCGGCTGCCGGGAGCCGACTCTGACCACTTCGCGCTCCTGCAATACCCTGAGCAGCTTGGCCTGCAAGCTCAACGGCAAATCACCGACCTCGTCGAGAAACAGGCTGCCTTTGTCGGCGATTTTGAACCAACCATCCTTACTGGTGACCGCGCCGGTAAAAGCGCCTCTTTCGTGACCGAACAGTTCGCTTTCGATCAGGTTTTCGCTCAGCGCCGCGCAGTTCAATGCGCCGAAAGTATTCCGGTTGCGCCGACTAAGAGCATGAATATGACGAGCGACCAGTTCCTTGCCGGTTCCGGTTTCGCCGATGATCAATACGGTGGCATCGCTGGGCGCAATGCGTTCGATCTGTTCGAGCAAACGGTGAGAAACCGGGTCCTCGAAAACCATCGCCGTCGCCCGAAGCGAAAGCGATAGCGAGCGCGACTGCAGTTCGTCAAAAGCCAGTAATGTCATCTGTATGCCTCCTTACCAGAATCGGCGGCATTGCCGCCAAAAAAATATATTTTATTCAAGCGATATCTCCGATGGGCGGAACCTCCCGGTGCCGCATTCACCATCCGAACCCGCTCTGCTCTGGCCTGTATAATAGAGTCTTTGCGATCTGCTCAAAAACGATATTATTCGAATTATAAATGCATTTATGGCATATGATAGTGACACCTCATTGCAACAAGGATCTATTTCTGAAAGAAGATGACGAGAGAAGTAAATGTTGCCGATAAGGCACGAGGCTATAACAATCCCTATGGCTCTGGGGTACCGGCCTCGTGGCCGGCGATCGGGTCCGCAAAAGCCTCCATCGCTGCGTTGATGTCTATGATGGCGGCCTCGCTGTCGTCCAGCGCGCTTTGAAACTCGGCGGCGATCAACTGTTGCCGGAGTTCTTCGATCTGCAATTCGCGTTGCATTTCGGCTTTGACCGCAGCGATCGACCTGCGCGTCTTGCCCAGCCAGAAGCCGGCAAGACGCGCCACAGCAGGCAGCCGTTCCGGGCCGATTACGACCAGCGCCACTAGACCGACCATCAGCACTTCGGATAAGCCGACCTCGAACATGGTTACGGTTCAAACCTTGTATTTTTGCGGCTCGGCGAGATCGGCTTCCAATGCTTCGCCGTCTCGACGGACGATGGCCTGTGACTCCTCGCCTTCCCTGACCGCGCTGCGAAAACCTTTGATCGCCTCGCCCAGATCGGAACCGACGGTTTTGAGACGCCGGGTGCCGAATACCAAAATGACGATTGCCAGTACCATTAACAGATGGGGAATACTAAAGCCCATGTTTATTGCTCCAAATTAAAATGTTGATTTAAGTTGCATAGACCTGCCAGGTTTTTAAAACCTAGCAGGCCTTCTGATAAGCTGTCAGCTCGCGTTTTCGGTCTTTAGTCTGGCGGTAGCTAAGCCCTGCGGGACAGCCTGTTTTTTCCGCGCTAGCGCCTTCTTCAACCGCCGCCAGCCTATCACCACTGAACTCGCCCCCAGCACCAGGCCGAACGAAATCCAGACCAGCATCCAGGCATCCCATAGCGGCCGATAGTACAACCAGCCGAAATCCCAATGGTGCAATGCCGAATACAGCCAGCGGAACACGCGGCGGCTGCGGTCGAATTTGCCGATCAGGCGGCCGTCTTGCGGATCGAGGTAGATCAAGGTGCCGCTCTCATCGCCCAGTGTCGCCAAGCGCACCGGCAACGGCTTTTCGGCTTGGCCTTGATGATGCCGGGGATAATAGTAGCTGTCGTATTCGTGTAATTCTTCCAGACTGACCACCTCGGCCTCGCCTGCCAGCCGCTGCACCGCATCTCTTATTGCGGCTTCGCCGAAGCGACTGCTCGCGCCATTCGGCGTTTGCGGCAGGTGCTGGCCGTCGCGGGTATCGGCGAACAATACCGCTTCCCCGCCCAAACGCCGCCAGCCTAGCTCGACCACCTCACGGCCGTCCGCCGCGAGCGTCTGATACTCTGGCCGCCAGTCGCGCATCGCCGCCGGCAACTCGCCGCCCAGGAAGCGGCTCAAGTCCGCCCTGCCGTAATTCTCCTCGGTAAACCATTTGCCCGGATTGGTATCGAGAAAACCGCTGAACGCCCAACACAACGCGATGCTGCCGCCGAGCAGGCCGCTCCAGAAGTGCCATTTGGCCCAGAATTCGCGGTAAGGCTGTGTGCGGCCTTGCGAATAAGTCGGCCTGCCGCCGAAGCCCGGCCGCCAGCGCAACCAGCCGATGATCAGGCCGGTCAGCGACGCCGCCGTTGCGAACAAGCCCAGGCCCAGCTGGATGCTGTGACGGTATTCACCCAGACCGATCGCCTCCAGCGGTTTAAGCAGATGCAGCCAATTGCCGCCCCAATAAAGCGCCCGGTCCAGACGGGTTGAGGCATGCAATACCTCTCCGGTACGCGCGGAAATCAGCAACTCCTTGCCGTCGCCGGTGGAGATATGATGGAACGGACGCAGGGTGTCTTGATTGCGCAGAATGATGGGTTTTTCGACCGCTTCCAAATAGCTGAGTACGACCGGTTCAGCGCCCTCGGCCTTGAACCAGTTCCTGGCGATCGTTAGCGCCTGCTCCGCCGAGGTTTCGCGCAAAGCGCCGTCCACGGCCGACAACGCAAAGCGCATGCCGCGCGTATCCTCGACCAGCCACACCGGTTCGCCGGCCATCCTGAGCAAACGGGCATCCGCTATCGCCAGAGGGATGATCGTTTTTTTACTTGCCGCCTCGGCGTTGCCGGCGGGTTCGACTCTGCGCTCGGCCGCCGCCGCTTGACGTTGCTCGGCGCTGCGCTCCCAAACATCGCCCAGACTCAGCCAACCGGGTTGCGGCATCAGGATTTCGGCGTGGGCCAGTTGCTGAATCCGACTCTGCGTGGTCGGCGTCGAATACATGATCGCGATGCCGGTCGAAAACCAGGCAAACATAAACACGGCTAACAGAATGCCTAGCCAGCGGTGAACTTCATAGAGCAGCCAGTTCAAAAGCTTCATCATTGTGATCCTAAACTTTGTTCATTAATTACTACGGCGGCTGGAGCCCGGACAGATAATCGGCCAACGCGTCGATGTCGTCCTCGTTCAGTCGCTTGGCGACTTCGTTCATCACCCCGTCAGGGCTGTTATGCCGCTCGCCCAGCTTCCAGCTGACCAATTGTGAGCGCAAATACGCCTTGCGTTGGCCGCCTAGCACCGGATAAACCGTGCCGCCATCGCCGCTCACCCTGCCCTCGCCGTTCTTGCCGTGACACTCGGCGCAAGGCTTAATTTCGCGTGAGGCATCGCCGTTCACGAACAGACGGCGCGCCGAAGCATTGCCGATGCCGTCACGGCCACGCATCGGTTTTTGCGCGGCAAAATAGGCCGCGATATCCGCGATATCGGCGGCATCGAGGTCTTCTGCCATCACCGACATCACCGTATGTTGACGCGCGCCGGCCTGAAAATCGCTAAGCTGTTTGGCCAGATAACCGGCATATTGACCGGCATGATTAGGAATCCGGGTGTCGCCGCTGTTACCATCGACGCCGTGACATTCCTGGCAGCGGCCGGCATCCGACTTTTCCTTGCCCGCGACCGGATTGCCGCTGCCTAGGCGTTGGGACAGCTCATTGCCGCCAGACCCGGCCGAGGCAACCTCGATCGGTGTGAACAACGCCAGCATAAACAACGCCATCCATTGCGCCAGCGTCATCCTCAGATAGCCTTTTGTCCGGTTTTCAGTTGCTGCACGACTTCCAAGGCTTTGTCGACGTTTTCCTTCGGCTTCAGGCCGCCGATATTGGCAGCGATCTTGCCGTCGGGGGTAATGATGAAAGTAGCCCGCTCGGCGAACCCGTGATTGATTTCCGCGCCGCGCGTGTCTTTCTTGCCGGGCGCCGCATCGCGAACGGCCACGTCGAAGGACTTGGCGATCTTGCCGTCGGCATCCGCGACCACCGGAAACTTGCCGGCGCAATACTCAGGATCTGCGGAAAAGTCGTTCAGGCGCTCGATGCTGTCCAGCGAAACGCCGACGATGCTGGCGCCGGCGGCGGCGAATTTGTCGTGGTTGACCGCAAAACTATGCGCCTGAATGTTACATCCGCCGGTATAGGCCGACGGAAAAAAATACACGACGACAGGGCCTTTTTTCAGTTTCTCCTGCAGCGAGTAATCGAGAGCTTTGCCGGCCAGAGACGCTTGCGCCTCGATAGCCGGGGCCGGATGGCCCTCGGGAAGTACGGCCAGCGCCGGTAAGGCGAACAGATGAGAGAGTACAATTTTCAAAAATAAGCGTTTCATGGTCATTCCGTTTACAGGGGTTTGTATTTGTCGTGGCAGGCGCCGCGGCATTGTTTGGAAAAATCGGACGCGACACTCGCCGCGGTATTGGCATCGCCGGCGCTCAGCGCGTTCTGAATCGCCTCGGCTTTTTTCTGGTAATCCTGTGCATTGGTTACCGCGTCGGCGGCATCGCCGCGATCGGCAAAATACCCCTCGACCAGCTTGAAAGCGTCTTGCAGTTCCTTGGCTTCCTTACCCGCGGTAGCGAAGTCCTTGGCCGCAATATTGTTCTGCACGTTTTGCGTCTTGGTTTCGACATCGTTCATCAATTCCTCGAAATCGAAATCGCTTTCGGCGGACGCGCTACCGCTCCCCAGCGCGAATGCTATCGCGAACATAATCATTGTGCTGCGCATCTTAACAATCTATCCTCTCGTTAATCCCTGCCGCGCCACCAACCGTCGGTTTATCCCGAACGGAGCCGACCGACCTTGATCGGTTGGCAGCGCAAGCGTTTGTATGGCTGCGTCCTCAGGCGATCAATTCTTTGATCACCTTGCCGTAAACCACGGTCGGCCGTTCGGAACGGCCTTGATGTTTGTAAATCAATTTCAGGTGATCGAGTCCCAGTTGATTGAGGACCGTCGCATGCAAGTCATAGGTATCGACTTCGGTACCCTTGACAGCCTGCACGCCGAGTTCGTCGGTGCCGCCGTGGGTATAACCGGCCTTGATGCCGCCGCCGGCAATCCATTGGGTGTAACCCCAAGGGTTGTGGTCGCGGCCGTCGCCGGATTCGCTCCACGGCGTTCTGCCGAACTCGGAGGTCCACACCACCAGAGTTGAATCCAACAAGCCCTTTTCCTTCAAATCCTTCAACAAACCGGCAATCGGTTTGTCGACGATGTGCGAATGTTTGCTGTGATTGTCTTCGATATTTTGATGGGCGTCCCAGTCGCGGCTGTCGCCTTTAATGTCGGTCGGACCGGAAACCACCTGAATGAAGCGCACGCCGCGTTCGGTAAGCCGTCTGGCGCGCAACAGCAGTTCGCCGTAGGGTTTGGTCAATTCGTCATTGAGGCCGTACAACTCCTTGGTGGCATCGGATTCCTTACTGAAATCCACCGCTTCCGGCGCGGTTTCCTGCATCCGGTAAGCCAGTTCGTAGGATTCGGTGCGGGCTTTCAGTTCGCTGTCTTGCGGATAGTGCGTGCCGTGTTTTTGATTCAATGTTTTCAACAAATCCAGCGCATGGCGTTTTTCCGATGCTGCCAAATATTCCGGGTTGTTCAAATGCAGAATCGGCGAATTACCGGGACGGAACGGCGTACCCTGATAAACCGCCGGCAAAAAGCCCGAATCCCAGTTGGTGACGCCGCCTCTCGGTTCGCGTTTGTCGTTGTAGAGCACCACATAGGCCGGCAAGTTGGGGTTGGCCGAACCCAGCGCATACTGTACCCACGCTCCGAGCGTCGGACGGCCGGGATTCAAGCCGCCGGAGTTCAGTTTCATAATAGAAATATCGTGGGTTGCGCCAATCGTGACGCTGGATTTGATGAAGGCCAGTTCATCGGCGTGTTGCGCCAGATTCGGCAGCCAGTCCGAGAACCAGGCTCCGCTCTGTCCATGCTGTTTCCAGGTACGTTTGGTAGCAATCAATTTGGTCACGCCGCCCTGCGTACTGGTTTTAATGCCTTGCAGATACGATGCCGGCACTCCGGTTCCGGCGAGTTTGACCAATTTCGGTTTGTAATCGTACAAATCCAGGGTACTGGGAGCGCCCGCCATATGCAGCCATATCACGGTCTTGGCTTTGGGGGCGAAATGAGGCGCTTTCGGCGCCAACGGATTGGCGCCGGCCAAAGCCGACAGACCGGCATCGTCAGCCAAAGCAGTGGCGATGACGCCGCCGCCCGGCATCATGCCGGTAACAACCAGTCCGCCCAATCCATAGCCGGTGTTCACTAAAAAATCTCGACGCGATTTATTCTTCATGCTGTAACCCTCTAAGTATCAATTATTTTTTCAGTCATCTATCGGGGTCGAGAGGCGCCCGCAAAACCGCGGGGCACCCGGCCATCATGCCTCGACAGCGCTCATTTTTTTTAAAACCGATAGATGAACTCGTTCGAATTGGCCACGACATGCACCAAATCCACGAACGCGGCCGCTCTGATCGGATCGTCCAGTTTCTTGTCCTTGATGCCGGTCGGCACGTTGATCTCGAACTTGCCGTCCGATGCCTTCTCGCGAATGACACCTTCCTGTTCTTTCAAAAACGTCAGCAGCGACTCTTTTTCGTCATCGTAGGCATTTCGGGCGAACAAGATTTGATACAAACGATCGATTTGACTGGATTCATCTTTGCCGGCCTCGTTGATGACTCGCCCGGCCAGAGATTTCGACCAGTCGAAAATCAGTTCGCTATTGAACAGGGTCAGTGCCTGCAATGGCGTGGTGGTGACCTCGCGCTTGCTGTGAGCTTCCTGCGGCGACGCCATGTTGAACGAATCCAGTATCGGATAGGGGATACTGCGGCGAGTAAACACGTATAGACTGCGACGATTGTGATCGTGACTGTCCTTGGAAGTTTTCCAGGCCGGATCGTTGGCGAAGTTGCCGCCGTTGGCGTTGATAGCTTTAGGCAGCGGCGGATAAACGCTCGGACCGCCGACTTTGTCTTCCAGCTTGCCGGCCGCGACTAGCAGCGAATCCCTGACTTGCTCGGCTTCCAGACGTTTGCGCGGAAAAACCGCCAGCAATTGGTTGTCGGCATCGGCTTTTTGCACGTCTTCGCGATAATCGGACGACTGGCGGTAAACGCTGGACAGAAGAATTTCGCGATGCAGCTTTTTGATGCTCCAGCCATTCTTCATGAAATTGTTGGCCAGATAATCCAGCAGTTCCGGATGCGTAGGTTTTTCGCCGGCCTTACCGAAATCGCTGACCGTCGCCACGATGCCTTTGCCGAAATATTGATCCCACACCCGGTTCACATAGACGCGCGCGGTCAACGGATTGGTCGGACTGGTTAACCATTTGACCAGCGCCGAACGACGGCCGGACGAGAACGGTAACGGCTTGATGTCCGGTTTTTCGTCGGTGATCGCTGCCGGGAATGCCGGCTGCACTTCTTCCAATGGCTTTTCGTGATCGCCAACCGCATAGACAAAACTCGGCGGCGCGTCAGGATGACCCAGCTCGGTCATCGCCGAAATGGTGTTAGAACTGGTGGCCGGCTTCAGATCATTGAATTTTTTAAGCTGTTTATCCAGTTTGTCCAGTTCCGCCCATTGCGCCGCGATCTGTTTGTTATAGGTTTTCGGATCGGTGCTTTCGCCTTTTTCCTGGAAGAAAGACTCCAAGCTGCGCTCGTCGGTCACATTGGTCAGCCGATGGTTGACCCAGCGATCCTGCGCCGTCCATTTTTCTTTGGGCTTGAAGATCGCTTCCCGTGAATCGGTCAAATAACGTTCCTTGTGATATTTGAGCGCTTCTTCCCGATGCGTATCGATGATGGCTTTTTGTTTGGCGCGGATATCTTTGGTCGCCTCATCCCATTTGGCGTACTGCTGTTCATATGCACGCTCGATATCGCCTTTTTTGGCCGGTATATTGTCTACCGGCGCGATATTCGCAAAGAACGCTTGCAGCGAGAAATAATCCTTCTGACTGATCTTGTCGAATTTGTGATTGTGGCAACGCGCGCACTCGACCGTCTGCCCCAAGACCACCTTGCCCACGGTATCGGTGATGTCGGTGGTGATCTGGTATTTGCGCTGCACCAAGTCGCGCGAGTTCGCGTTGTCGGGGAACTGCGCCATGAAACCGGTAGCGATCAGGGCTTGCTCGTCGCCCGGCCATAACTCGTCGCCGGCCAATTGCTCCTGAACGAAACGGCTATAAGGTTTGTCCTGGTTGAAGGAATTGATCACATAATCCCGGTAACGCCACATGTTCAGCCGATCGTTATCGTTCTGAAAACCGGTGCTGTCGGCATATCGGGCCAAATCCAGCCATTTCCGCCCCTGACGTTCGCCATATTTCGGCGAAGACAGCAGGCGGTCTGCCAGTTTTTCGTAAGCATTGACGGACTTGTCGTTAACGAAGGCCTCGACTTCTTCCGGGGTCGGAATCACGCCCCAAACATCCAGGGTCGCGCGACGGATGAACGCTGCACGATCGGTATCCTTCGACGGTTTCAAACCCTTGGCTTCCAATTGCGCCAGAATATACGCATCAATGGGTGTTCTAACCCAATCCTGCTGTTTGACGGCTGGAACCCCCGGTGCTTTTACCGGCTGATAAGACCACAATTTCGACTTGGACTTCGCCGCCGGCGCGCTTTCATTCGCCGCTGACGGCTTGTCGTCCGCCGTGGGGGTATCGATGCTCAACGCCACCGCTATCCCCCAAACGACGACATAAGATAATTTTCTTTTCATTGATCTACTCCAAAACAAACGAAGACGAGGCGTCGGGGCTCTACTTGGCTTTCGGCGCAGGCGGCACGATCCGGATGATCTTGCCGCCTTCTTCTTCATAATTCTGCGAACCTACCGCGCCGGCCACCTTGAAACCTTTCTCGGCCAGCGCATCAGCCGCAGCGCCCGCGCGGCCGGCGTGATTAGAAACGGTAACGATCGCTCTTTCTCTTGGAATGAAAGGCAGCGCCGCTTCCAGCTCTTTGGCCTGAACACTCAGATAAACTGGAAAGCTTCCGATTTTGCTGACTTCGTCGGGACGGCGCACGTCGATAATCAACAACTCCTCCGGTTTGGCCAGCAGGGCATCGAATTGAGCGCGGCTAAGTTTCGGCGTTTTGTAACTATAAGGTTTGGCGCCTGAAGCGGTCGATTTATGGTCATGCTCCGCCGCTGTCGCCGGCCCGACCTGACTGACCAGCATCATCGTCAGCAGAAATAGTGTTGTGGTATTTTTGATCATCGCTTTTCTCTTTTCTTTTTTTGGCAAAAAACGCGCCTAGGCGGCGCACATGGGTCGTGTTGTACCCAGATCATTTTGCAACATATGTGCCAGACGCGACGGTTCTCGACGACCTGCCAAAAAAAAATCGTAATTAACTGTTTTATATTGATTGTTTTATATGTAGGTGGAATGATGAACGAAAAATAGGCGACCCTAACTAGCGCCCCGCAAACACGCTGATGAAATAACAACAGCACGACAACACACGCTGTTGCTGGACTAGCAAGGCGGGCTCGCCTCGTCAAGGCCCAGGATAATGGTTAGAGCAATAGCGCTAAACACACGCCCTTCCAATACTGTTGAGGTAAGCCGTTCACTGGGCGGAGCCGAAGCGAACAGCCGGCTTCGGCTCCGTCCAGTGAACGGTCGCTATGGAGGGCCATGGTGTTAACTCAACAGCATTGCCCCCGAACGGGTTTTGTAAACCCGTCCGGTACCTTTATTGGGATTGAAAAATGAGGATGAAACGTTCAGGACGGGGTCGAAAACCCAGACCTGGTTGATGCTTGAAGGCCGCAAACAAAAAAACGGGCCAAGGAATAAATCCTTAGCCCGCCAAGAGAGCACACTACGAGACTAAAGCTTATGATATTACTTGGCTCGGCCGCTGATCCCCTGCGCCAACAACGCTATCTTGTATGCGGCGCCGCGCCCTACCACATATAGAGTTTTTTTGTCGGAACCGGCAAACGCCAAATTTTGCGGCTTTTTCGGCAGCGGAATCACACCCAGCGCTTCACCCTTCGCATCAAACACTTCGATGCCGGCGTTCGACGCCACATAGAGCCTGCCCTCGTCATCCAAGGCCAGGCCGTCGGCGCCGCTCGACCAGCCGTCTTCCCCTTTTTGCCAGCCCGCCAGTTTGGCGAAATTGCGCCGATTACCTATCGAACCGTCCGCGGCGACATCGTAGGCCAGAATGTGTTCTCCCAATGTATTGGCGACGTACAGCACACTTTCGTCCTTGCTCAACTGAATGCCGTTGGGACGTTCGATGTCGTTGGCCAGGCGTTTCAATTCGCCGGCGGGACTGATGTAGAACACGCCCGGATGCGACGGCGGCGGATTGGGGTTTTCCTTGGTCGGCCGGGTGCCGCTATCGGTAAAATAAATAGCGCCGCTGTTCGCGCGCACCAAATCGTTCGGACGTTGGAATTCGACACCTTCGAATTTCTCGGCCAAAATCTTTTTCTTGTTGGCCGGATACACGATGCCGACCTTGGTCTTCACGGTCTGTACCGCAACGATTTCGCCGCCTGGCGTCAACGCCAGGCCGTTGGCGCCGTTGGAATCCTTAAGAAACACCGAGACCTTGTCGTCGGGACCGATGCGCACGATGTTGTTGGCCTGGGTTTCGGTGAACAACAGGCTGCCGTCGCTGTAGCCGATAGGGCCCTCTGTGCCTTTGAAGCCGTCCTTGATCAGTTCGATCACCACACCGCCGGCCGCCACGCCCGGAATCGCCGGGGTCACCGGATCATCAGCCTGCACCGCAGCCGCAAAGAGTAAAACGCCTAATGTAGAAAATGATTTGAATAACATATAATTCTCCTGAAATTGCAAATTGCGGAATAACTAAACAAGGTTAGGCGGCATCCTTTAGAATTTGGCTCTGAAATGCACGCCGTAATAACGGGCTTCGCCGAAAGTCCCGGTCGAGGCCCCGGTGCTGGACCAGTTACTGGAGTTGGTCAGATAAATGGTGTCGAAGAAATTTCTGCCGACCAGATCCAGGTTGTATTGACCGTTTTTAGTGCCTATGCCGATACCGCCGTCGGTTACGTGATAGGCAGGCTGTTTGCCTGAGGTGGATAGGCTGGCGTTATAGTTGGCTGCGGATTTGAAGCTGTCCACCATAAAGGCGTGCCACTGGAGGCCGTAATCGTCCCCTATGCCGAAACCGAAAGGCACCCGGTAATCGAAACCGAAGTTGGCGGTAAATGCCGGCGCATTCGGCAAGGTCATGCCGGTCTGGTCGCATATCGGTTTATTGGCTTCAGGCGGGCAAGGCGCGTTTCTAAAGTCGGTGTAAACCGCGTGGTTGTAGGAACCGTTCAGGAACAGATTCAAACCGCGCGTGACATCCCAACTGGTCTCCAATTCGATACCTCGCAATTGGATGCCCTCGATATTGCCTAGCTTGGTTCGGTACTGGCCCGGCCGGGTTTCATCGGGCAACACCAACTGCGATTGAAAGCCGTTCACATCGGTTTGATAAAGATTCAAATTGGCTACCAATTTCCGATTAAACCAGCTGCTTTTAATGCCCAATTCGTAATCCATCACATCTTCGGGATCGACGTTTTCGACCGCGCCGGTATTGGCGTTGAATTGCGCGGCGCCGGACTTTTGTCCGCCGGACACCGAGAAATAAGCCATGACATCCTTGGTGATTTTATAACTCGGGTTAACCAGCCAGTTTTGCGAGTTCTGATCGAAACCCTGCCTTTCAGCCGTCCAATTCGACTTTATTTGGCCACTGCGAATGGCCTGCGCATCGGTCAGGTTTTGCGCGCTGGCGCCTATCGAGGAGGCCAACGCGGTCAAGTCGGCACCGCCGAATGCAGTATGGTTGCCCGAATTGGATCGTTGTTCGAAGGTATTGCGCAAGCCCAAAGTCAGCGTCGCCGCGTCGGTAATATGCCAGTTGAGCTGACCGTAGCCGGCATAACTGTCGGTGGCCGGATTCAGATAAGCGGTATCCATCACCTCAAGTAACGATGCCCGCATCATCTGGCGGCCAATGGCGGTCGAATTCAAGCGGCCGTATTGCCCATTGGAGGCATAAAAAGCGCCCGCATCATTGCCATAAAAGTTTTGGCTAAAGGTATCCGCGATGCTGCGCATCGTAAATATACCGGCCTGATAATCGATCGGCCCCGGCTCTTTGGAAGAGATACGAAACTCCTGCGACCATTGTTGGTTTTTGACGGTGACCCCGCCGATACGCATGATGTCCGCAACTGAACGGTCGCCGTCATGATGCGGTTCGAACAATGAATCCCGATACGCCGAAACCGAGGTAAACCGGTGCCCCAGCACATCCCAGTTGATTTCAGCAGACACGCCCTCGCCATCGGCGCGGGACACTTGCTTGTTGTCTTGCGCGACTTTTCGTGGATCGCCGATCACGGTTATCGGTTGCCCGGAACGAGTGAAGACATCGAACCAGTCGCGTCCCAGGCGGGAACTATAGGTTATCGGCCGCGCCGTGCCATCCGCAAATGTAGCTGGATCTTCCATGTTTGGGTTCACACTCATGCTTTGCGTGGACGAGGTGCGATCCACGATCAGGCGTGCGGACAACTCGTCGCTGGGCGTCAGTAAAAACTGCAGGCGGCCGCCCAGTGAATTGGTTTCCTGCAGCTTGCCATCGGTGACCGCCACATCGAGGTTTTCAACGAAGCCGTCGCGCCGGTCGATATAGCCGGAAGCGCGGTATGCGAGCAATCCTGGGAGAATCGTACCGGTCGCGCCGAACTTGCCTTGCAGCGAATTGCGATTACCGGCAAAGCCATCGGCGTAATAACCTGACTTAAAAGTAGGAGCCTGGGAAACGACATTGACCAGACCCAAGTTGCTGTTCTTGCCTTGTAAGGTTCCCTGGGGTCCGCGCAGCACCTCGACATGATCGATATCGGCAAAGTTAGCCCAGGTCGAGCCGACCCACGACTGCCAGACGTTATCGATCATCACGCCGACGCTGGATTCCATCGATTCGTTGCCGCTGTTCTTGCCCAAACCACGCAACGCGATACTGGTTTGCCGCGCATTGGTGGCGGTGACGCCGAGGTTGGGCACCCGGCGCGCGAAATCCTGCACACTGACGATGTTGTCCCGCTTCATCTGCTCCCCGCTGATCACCGCAATAGGGATTGGGACTTCCTGCAACTTTTCTTCCTTACGCCGCGAGGTGACGGTCACTTCCGCCAGATTCTTCGGCTCTTCCTGAACCTCCGGCGCTTTACTTTCCGGTTCGGCCGCCGCCACTGTACTGCCCTGCCCGACCGCTCCGGCAACGGCGCCAGTTTCAGCCGCCGGCGTTTCCGTGGCCGCCGCGGCAGTACCCTTGGTAATCAAATCCTGCTCGCGCTGCTTTGACGCTTCCAACTCACGAGTCAAACGCTCGACCTGGGCTTTCAGATCGGCCACGGATGGATCGCCTCCGACCTGCGCGTCTTTAGTCTGCTTAACCGGCGCCGCAGACACATTCTGCGATGCCAACATGGATGCGCCCGCGATAGCCAAAGCCATGCAGGATACTAGGTTACGATGGCGACTGATCGAGGGTGGAACACCCGGTCGCTCAGCGTATGTCGAAGATACGCCTGTTCCTTGTTCTTTCACTAATTCACCTATGCGTTAAAGATTGATAAAGCCGTTAATCGCCAAGGCAGGCCGTTTTGCCGCGAGGACTCAGATGCCTTGGTAGTCAAAAAGCTTTAACGCAAACGGTGTGCCAATCATTACTTCATGACCGGACCATGCCTGCAATAACAGATAACACAATGATATTCGTATTGTTTTAATTCATTTCCTGATACTGAAACCGTATTGGAAAACGGCGGACACTTAGCCAAGTCCTGCTGATTTGTCCACATACACTGCTGCCAAACTGTGCTTCAGCCAGCAGAAAACTCTCTGTGACATCAAGGCGCTTCATGCTATCTCTGACGAACGGATCAGGAACAAGAACAGGAAAAAAGCTTTGGCGATAAAAGCCACGAAAGCCGTTCAATCTCAACCGTAACGGCATCGCCGCCGCAGTCGCGAGTGGAATAAAACTTGCTGTACTTGAAACTCACCCCATTTCCACAATCCAGCCACCTTTACTCAATATGACAAAATTCAGTATATCGAAACCTTTTCCAGCACGTGGCTTAGCGCTGATGTCGCCGGTATTGCACACAACCCTGCGCGGCGCTGCTTACACCCTGGCCAGCGGCTTGCTTGCCGTCACGGCCTCTGCATCGCCCAGCATTTATCCAACCGGAACGACCCGCTATGATCCGGCCAAAGCCTTCAACAGCTTCGTCCTGTTTACCGGCGGCGACAATATCGCCCACCTGATCGACATGAACGGCAATTCGGTTCACGAATGGAAAGACGCGGCCAGCCACAGCACGCTGATCGATCCGGCCGTGAACGGCGGCAAGCTGGGGCATGTGTTCGTGACGCTGGAAACGACTGAAGGCAAAGGCACCGGCCTGGTGCCGGGCCAGATCAACCGACGTATAGCCAAGACTATCGGCGAGTTGGACTGGGAGGGGAAAACAGTGTGGAATTTCGGCGACAAGGCACCCGGAGGCGCCGCGCAACAACATCACGACTGGGCCAGACTGCCGAACGGCAATACCGTGGTGCTGGCCAATTGGGTCCATCCGGTGAAGGGTTTCAAACAGCCTCAGGTTCTGGACGATGTGATTTATGAAGCCAATCCGGCCGGCGAAGTGGTCTGGAAATGGGTCGCTTCCGAACATTTGAGCGAATTCGGTTTCACGCCGGCAGAGCTGAAACTGGTCAAAAATTCGGCTATTGCGGACTATTTACACGTGAACAATCTGAAGGTAGTCGGCCCGAATCACTGGTTTGCCGCCGGCGATAAACGCTTCGCTCCCGATAATCTGCTGTTCGACGCCCGTAACGCCAATTTCATCGCGATCATCGACCGCAAGACAGACAAGATTGCCTGGCCTGGGGCCACACTATGTCGCGGCCTCCCTCGAAGAACAATCGGCGCGCAAGGTGCCGAGGCCGGTCGATCAGATCAGCGCCCAGCATGACGCACACATCATTCCGGAAGGTCTATCCGGCGCCGGCAATATACTGGTATTCGACAACCAGGGGGTAGCCGGCTACCCGCCGGCCGCCGTGCCGCGAACCGGAGGATCGAGAGTATTGGAAATCGACCCGGTCAAAAACGAAATCGTCTGGCAGTACAGCGGCGAAAGCTCCGGCGGGCCAGCCTGGTCGTTCCGAAGCACGCACATCAGCGCCGCTCGCCGCTTGCCGAATGGCAATACCTTCATCGACGAAGGCCAGAGTGGCCGACTGTTTCAGGTGACGACCGACGGCGACATCGTCTGGGAGTACGTCAATCCTTATAGCAAAGCGGGAAAGGACGCACTGACCGGCAAGGAAACCGCCAACCATCAACTTTATCGCGGCCAACCGGTGCCGTACGAATGGGTGCCGGCAGGTACGCCGCACAGCGAAACCGCCGTGATGCCGCCTGAGTTAGCCCACTATCGAGTTACGGCGGCCCCTTGAGCCGTTCGCCACATCGAACCCACATACTTTTCCACCCGTCCGAACAGGAGTCTCATAATGGTACGTATATTTAGCGCGCGCCGCCCTCAAAAACTGGTGCTGGCGATCGGCATGTCCCTGGGCTTAGGCTCCGCCATCGCGGCGGACCTTGACCCCAAGGCCATTTCAATCAAACTGCCGGATCAAATCAAATGGGTTGCTAACCCCAGCGGATCGGAAAGCGCCGTGCTGGTCGGCGATCCGTCCAAGCCCGGCCTGTATGTGGTGCTCAATAAATGGAAAGCCCACCACAACAGCAAGCCGCACTCGCATCCCAACGACCGCTTCATTACGGTCATTTCCGGCACCTGGTGGGTTGGCACCGGCAGCGACTACAATCCGGACAATTTGCAACCGGTGCCGGCCGGCAGCTTCGTCACCCACTTCGGCAATGAAATCCACTACGATGGCGCCAAGAATGAAGACACAATCTTACAGATCGTCGGCATCGGTCCTGCCACTTCCACGCCCTCACCGGCCAAGTAACGGCAATTGACCACCGGAGTTTTCACATGAAATAGAATTTCTCCGGCCTAGTTTGCGGATTTTTCATATAGCCGAAATTCGGGGCGAAAAAGTGCTTTACCTGCCCGCACAAAGCTGAGCTCACCTTGCCCCGGTATAATCGGCGAGCCAGTTCCAGCCACATCCTTGCATTAAGACTTGACGACCAAGCTGCTGCTCGGCGGGCAGCCATTCAGCAAGCCCTGTTTGATAACTAACAGCACATTCGGCCTTATACCTTAATTTTATTTCATAATCATGCATTTAAAGATTGGCATATATATTGATTAGTAGATTATGACGATAAGATATGCTGACAGTCTTTTGCAATCAGCGAGTCAATTGTTAAAAAAGATCGCTTCAATGAATAGGCAATGTCTGGCGTCTGATTGTTTTTGAACCAATCCCATAATCTATGTAGGTGAAAATATGAAAAAAAATATTGCGATACTTTGTGCCTTGCTATTTACCAGCACCGGCGTATTTGCCGAGGAACATGCCGCCGAAGCCTTGAAACACGCAGGACACGCGGTCACTCATGGTCAGGCCGGTCATGCGCAGCAATTGGTCGATCATGCTGAGAACGCGCTGAAACATGCCCAAAAAGCCGAAACCGCAGCTAGCGGAGAAGCCAAGGAACATGTAGCCGCCGGCATTAAATCGCTGGAAGAATCAATCGCCCATGGCAAACAAAATCATGCCGAAGTTGCTACCAAACACGCCGAAGAAGCCGTTGCGCATCTGAAAGCAGGTAATAGCTAATCCGCGTAAGTCGGGCATCGAAAGCATGCCCGACTTTTCATGTTTTGATACGCCGACGACTTTTGAATTCGGCAACCGACATTGTCGTCGTATTGATAGGCCACTATTTTTGCGAAAGCTTGTTTTGGGCATCCAAGCCTAATCAAGCGGCAAAAATTACGCGGCAACCATTGCCTTCGGAGGCACCGATTCGTCCTGCTTCGCCCGCCCCGACCCACAAGGAGATCGGGGCTTCGCTTCGCAATGACTTTACCCCGTGTCGCGATGCCTTGAAGGTTTGCTACGCTGCGCTTTGCCCCCCGGCGCTACGGCTGTCGGGGGCTAAAAATCTTCGCTTCGCCTTGCTCCGCTTCCGCGATTTTCAGAGGGGACGTTTAATTGTCCATCCGGCCAAGTCATGGATTCGATGCTCCGGTGGCCGGGCCTAATCAAGCAAATTCCAAGCAGGAAGTGTCAGGATGTTAAAGGCCTGGCCATCAGCCGAGACGAAGACTTAAAACTGTCGTATGCACTCTCAATAGCAAGGTAAAATTGATCGTCTCTCGGGAATAATGGGAAAATAGCATCGGTCTTTCGATCATTCATTTAGGAGTCTTCAATGACAACGATCCACGAACCGCGTCCTCCATTCCCCCCGTTCACGCGCGAAACCGCCGAGCAAAAAGTCCGCATGGCGGAAGACGCCTGGAACAACCGCGACCCCGAGCGCGTCGCCCTCGCATATACCGCCGACAGCCGGTGGCGTAACCGCGCCGAATTTCCGGTCGGCCGCGAACAGATCATCGAGTTCCTGATTCGCAAATGGCAAACCGAGCTGGAATATCGCTTGATCAAGGAATTATGGGCCTTTGACGGCAACCGGATCGCGGTCCGCTTTGCCTACGAGTGGCATAATCAGCACGGCGAATGGTTCCGTTCTTACGGCAACGAAAACTGGGAGTTCGACGAAAACGGCCTGATGCGCCGCCGCCATGCCAGTATCAACGACTTGCCGATACCAGCATCCGAGCGCAAGTTTCATTGGCCACAGGGCCGCCGCCCCGACGCTCATCCGGGACTCAGCGACCTCGGGCTTTAGCGAAGCTGATCATTCGTGCGCGAAAGGCTGGGCTGCCCAGCCTGCAAACTTAGAACGCCCCTCGAAGCGCGATTGCCCTGTTGTTTGCGCGAACAGGCACGGGCTTGAGGAAAGGAGGGCTTTATTAGGGACGCAGGGACCATGCGGAAGTGGCAAGGCTCAAGACGAAATGATTTTTTATCGTGTCAACGGGATGCTCGCGACGATGCACATCCCCTGTTGCGGCTGGGTATTGATGTTGAATTCCCCGCCCAAACTTTGGATACGCTCCTTCATTCCCAACAGTCCGAAACCGGTTTTGATTTGGTCGCCGACGCAGCCTTGGCCGTTATCACGTACTTCTAGCCGCAATCTCTCTTCCTGCGCATGCTCAATTTGAATTTTAATCGATGCCTGATTGGCCTCCGCATGGCGCACGATATTGGTCAGGCATTCCTGCACGACCCGGAAAATCTGAATGGTGATTTTCTGATTGAGTTCATCCACGTTATCGGTACAGTCGAGACTCAGGCGCAAATCCGGATACCTGGAAGCCCAATGCCCCAGCAAATCCTCGATCGCCGCCTTCAAACCGAGTTCGGTCAACACCAGTGGATGCAATTGGTGCATCATCGACCGCACCACGTTCATCAAATGATCGGAGATGCTCACGATCGCCTCGGTAGTTTGCTGGATGTCGGCTTTTTGGTGTGCCGCGGTGACCGCCATCACCTTGATCGCGGTCAGCGACTGCCCTAGTTCGTCGTGCAGTTCCTGCGCCAGACGTTGCCTCTCGTCTTCCTGTATTTCGAGCGAATGCTGGGTCAAGGCCCGGTTTTCCTGCTGCGACTTGCTGAGTTGGTCGGTCATGTGGTTGATCGCCTTGGCGATGCTGTCGTATTCCAAGGTCGAAAATGCCGGCAGTTTTTCGAGATAGCGGCCTTTTTCGATGTTTTCAAGCGCATTCACGATGATCGCGATCGAGTTCAGCGCTTTGCTGAATGCCAGATGCACCGCCAGAAAAGTCAGCAGCGTCAGTACCGCAAGCGAAATGAAAAACGCGACGCTTTCCCCCCAGACCTCGGTAATTTCGTCAAGCGGATTGGCCTGAATCAGCAGGGTAAACTGCTTGCCGTCCGCGGTCACGATCGGCTGTTCGGTTTTGCTGTGTTTGCCGCCGACCAAAGCGATGAACCATTGCGGAGGACGTTCCTCGTCGGATTTTCCCGCCTCCTTTTGTACAACGTTCAGAATTTGTCCCGAGGGCGTCTGCAACTGGAATTGAAGATGCCTCGTTTCTTTCAGCGAATTGATCCGGCGCAGCCAGTCGGACTCATTGAACATCGTTTGCGAAAAACCGAGGCGAATCAATTGCGCCGCCAAACTGACCGACGCATCGATTTCCTCATTAACCGCCTGCCGCGCCTGCCAGACCGCGATGCTGCCGCCCAGCAGCAAAATACATAATGAAGAAAACAGGATTCTGATATTGATTTGATAGCGTAAGCTCATGGTTCCACGCATGTGAAGGGGGGATTTTTTCCAAATAAGCCGGGAGTTTTCCTGAATGTGCGGCGCATGTCAACCGTATTCACCCCGCCGGCACAACAGGAATAAATACCCTTCCATTTCAGGAAAAACCCCCTCGGCTTTCCAAATAAAGCTTTTGATAATGGTGTATTTAATCAGGGACATCACCTCATGAAACGCTTACTTATCATTCTGCCGAGTATCCTGCTGTTTTCCATGGCCGCCTTCGCGCACGGCCCAACGCCTCAGAAGGGGCTGGAAAGCATTACCATCAACGCGCCGCTGGATAAGGTCTGGGGCATGGTCAAGCAATTCGATGCCATCGCCGACTGGCATCCGGATGTGAAGGAAAGCTCCGGCGACGGCAAGCACGAGTCGGGCGGAATCCGCACCCTGACCCTGCACAACGGCGGCCAGTTGGTCGAGGAGCTGGATTTCTACAGCGACAAGGACCATGAATACAGCTACCGGCTCAAGAAAGAAAACGTCGAGGCGTTTCCGACCAGTTCCTACTCGATGGAAATCCAGGTCAAGCCGGGCGAGGCCGAAGGCAACTCGGTGGTGACCCTGAAGAGCCGCTTTTACCGCGGCGATACCGGCAATACGCCGCCGGAAAACCTGAGCGACGCGGCCGCCGTCAAAGCGGTCACCGCATTTTTGAAAAACGGTCTGGATGGCTTAAAGAGCAAGCTCGAAAAATAAACTCCGCGCTTCTCATCGCGACTTGATGCCCGACATCGACAAATAATTCATCACGACGATGTCGGGTTGATACCGATTGTAAAGCTGACAGGCCATTTCGACGCGATCCGTGTATAAATCCCACCTTTCCCATGCGAATAAGGCCAGGAAAGTTCTATAGGGGGTTCTCACCCAACCTCATGATCGACGACCAGAAAGACATTGATCTTATGCATTACACACTCTCTAGACTCAATTTTTTATGATGCCCGAAGTCACGAACGTTACTGTCGGAAATTCTTCCCGGTAAGTATCAAAAAACCGTTTTTCAGGAATTTTTCTCGGCTTTTTTCGGATTTTTACCTAACAAAATTACAGGTTTATTCCGTAACGGTCACGGCGCATGCTCGGCTACCATGTCGCCAGCTCGGACCAGCGTCTCGGTACCCCCCTGTGAACGTTTTGATCAAGAAAGCCGAATATAAAACTTTACCGATACGTCCGGTCCTGGCTTTTCAAATTCAGGTAAATAAATATAACCCTTGGAGGGGAACTATGCGGATTTCCAAACTCACCCGCACCGTCGCGTCAGTCCTTTGCGGCGGCGCGTTTCTGGCGGCCGCGCTGCCGGCAGAGGCCAATAAAGAACTGGACAGGCTGTCGAAAGCAGACAGCAACTGGGTCATGCAGACAAAGGATTACGGCTCGACCCATTTTAGCAAGATGACCCAGATCAATACGCGCAACGTCCATCACTTAAAACCGGTGTGGTCGTTTTCGACCGGCGTATTGAACGGCCATGAAGGCGGACCGCTGGTCGTCGACGGCATCATGTATGTGCATACGCCCTATCCGAACAATGTCTATGCGATCGATTTGAACAATCCCGACAAGATATTGTGGCAATACAAGCCGAAGCAAAATCCGGCCGCGCGCGCGGTCGCCTGCTGCGACGTGGTCAACCGCGGCGTCGCCTATGCGCCGGCCGGCCCCGATTATCCGGCGACGATCTTTCTGAATCAGCTGGACGGCAATGTCGTCGCGCTGCACGCGAAAACCGGCGAACTGCTCTGGAAAATGGAAAACTCCGACATCGCAATGGGTTCGACGTTGACCGTCGCGCCGTTCGTCGCCAAGGACAAGGTGATCGTCGGCACTTCCGGCGCCGAGCTGGGCGTTCGGGGCTATGCCACCGCCTATAACATCAAGGACGGCAAACAGGCCTGGCGCGTCTATGCGACAGGGCCTGACGAAGACATCAAGCTGGCGAAGGATTTCAACAGCGCCAATCCGCACTACGGTCAGTTCGGCCTGGGCCTGAAGACCTGGGAAGGCGACGCCTGGAAGATCGGCGGCGGCACCAACTGGGGCTGGTATGCGTTCGACCCTGAGCTTGACATGCTCTACTACGGATCGGGCAACCCCGCGCCGTGGAACGAAACCATGCGCCCCGGCGACAACAAATGGACGATGACGATCTGGGGCCGCGACATCGACACCGGCGAGGCCAAGTTCGGCTATCAGAAGACGCCGCATGACGAATGGGATTACGCGGGCGTCAACTACATGGGCCTGTCCGAGCAGATGGTCGACGGCAAGATGACCAAATTGCTGACCCACCCGGATCGTAACGGCCTGGTCTATACCCTGAACCGTGAAAACGGCGACCTGGTCAACGCCTTCAAGATCGACGACACCGTCAACTGGGTCAAACATGTCGACCTGAAAACCGGCCTGCCGGTCCGCGACCCGGAATACTCAACCCACATGGATCATCAAGCCAAGGGCATCTGCCCGTCGGCGATGGGCTACCACAACCAGGGCATCGAGTCCTACGATCCGGAAAAGAACCTGTTCTTCATGGGCACCAACCATATCTGCATGGACTGGGAACCGTTCATGCTGCCTTACCGCGCCGGCCAGTTCTTCGTCGGCGCGACCTTGAACATGTATCCGGGTCCGAAAGGCACCCTGGGCCAGGTCAAGGCGATGAACTCGGTAACCGGCAAATTCGAATGGGAAGTGCAGGAAAAATTCGCCGTCTGGGGCGGCACGACGGCGACCGCGGGCGACCTGGTGTTCTATGGCACGCTGGACGGCTACATCAAGGCGCTGGATTCGCGCAACGGCAAGGAATTGTGGAAATTCAAGCTGCCGTCCGGCGTCATCGGCCATCCGATCACCTACGGACATGACGGCAAGCAGTATGTCGCGATCTATTACGGCGTCGGCGGCTGGCCTGGCGTCGGTCTGGTGTTCGACCTGCAAGATCCAACCGCCGGTTTGGGCGCGGTCGGAGCCTTCAAGGAGCTCGCACACTATACCCAGCAGGGCGGCGGCGTGATGGTTTTCGCATTGGGCGACTAACAGGCGCGAAGGAGAGCGTAGGATGGGTAGAGGCGTCAGCCGAAACCCATCGTTCAGAATCCATCACGGCCTAATGATGGGTTTCGCTTCGCTCTACCCACCCTACAAATCTACACGGATCAATAAACACCAAAGAGAATTGCAACAATGGATCAAATGAAACTGTTATCGGCCGCATTCAGCCTGACGGCAACCTTGCTCGCCGCCAATGCGCCGGCAGCGGCCCAAGAACCATTAAAAGTCTGCGCGGCCGAAGACGAAATGCCTTATTCGAATAAGGCCGGCGAAGGCTTTGAAAACAAGCTGGCGGCCTTGCTCGGCAAGGCATTGGAGCGCAAAGTCGAGATGGTGTACTGGACCGATCCGCGCTACTACGTGCGGGATTATCTGGACAAGGGCTTGTGCGACGTCACGCTGGGCGTCGACGCGGGCGATCCCAGAGTCTTGACGACCAAATCCTATTACCGTTCCGGCTATGTGTTCATCACCCGGGAACAGGACGGCATCGAGGTCGAAAACTGGGACAGTGAAGCCCTGCGCAAGGCCAAGAAGATCGCCTTCGTGCCGGGTACTCCGGCGGAAGTGATGCTGCGCGCGATAGGCCGCTACAACGACCTGTTCAATTATTCGCAGGAACTGGTCGGCTATAAATCCAAGCGCAATCAGTACGTGAAATACGACCACGCCAAGCTGGTCTCGGAAGTCGCATCCGGCAACGCCGAGATCGCGGTGTTGTGGGGGCCGGCGGCGGCGCGCTACGTGAAAACCTCGTCGACGCCGCTGACCATGACCGTGATCCCGGACGACAATAAGCGCGCCGACGGACAAAAGGTCGGTCATCATTACAGCAGTTCGATCGGCGTGCGCAAGGACAAACCGGCATTGCTCGCGGAATTGAACAAAGTGCTGGAAGAAGTCGAGGACGACATCGAGGATCTGCTGGAAGAGGAAGGCATACCCTTGCTGGACGAACCGGAATCTGCCGGTTAAACAAAAACAAATGGGACCACTTATGAAAACGATACAAATCTTTACTGCGGCGTCACTGAGCCTCGCCATGCTGAGCACGGCGGCCATCGCGGAAATCACTTTCCATAACGCGATTAACGGTGAAACGCTGGATATGAGCGTCGCCAAGAAAGGCGGCGATACCGAAGCCTTCAAGCAATTCAAGGAAACCGGAAAAAATCCTTACAACGGCGACGCGGAAGCGGTCAAGAAGGGCCATGACCTGTACATGACCGCCTGCTCGGGTTGCCACGGCCACGAAGCCGAAGGCAAACTGGGACCGGGCCTTGCCGATGACTACTGGACTTATCCTGCCAACGCAACCGATAAGGGCTTGTTCGAACTCCTGTTCGGCGGCGCCAACGGCATGATGGGACCGCAATACGTCAATTTGAACACCGACGAGATGCTGTTGATCATGTCCTGGATTCGCGACATTTATAAAGGCGATCCGAAAAAAGCCAAGTGGTTGAATAAATAACGAGGAGTAGACGATGAAGAAATTTTTGTTACTGAGCGCCTCTGCAATGCTGGCGGCAATGAGCTTTACCGCCGCGGCTTATGACGGCACCAACTGCAAGGAGCCCGGCGTGTGCTGGGAGCCGAAGCCTGGCTATCCCGACAAGGTCGAGGGCAGCAAATACGACCCGAAACACGATGTCAACGAACTGAACAAACAGTCGCAGTCGATCGCCGAAATGGAAGCACGTAACCAGAAGCGCTGGGAACATTTCAACAAGACCGGCAAGCTTGTTTACGACGTGGACGAAATCTGAGTCTTGTTCTCGATCCCACGCGCTGCGTTACTGCCATTAAGTTAAGGCGGTTATCTCCCTCTCCCTTCGGGAGAGGGTCGGGGTGGGGGGAATAAAATAAGGAAAAATACTTTATTTTGATCCCCTCATCCTAGCCTTCTCCCGGAGGGAGAAGGGACCGGCCATCCTTAACTTAATGGCAGTGACGCGCTGCGTGGGATCGAAAGAAGTGAAAATTTAACTGGCGATTTTTACCGGCATCGATATTTCCCCCTAAGGGCGCCGTCCACCATGCTGCGGCGCCCTGCCCCATTGATATCGATGCCTGCTTTACCCGGAATCGGCGGCGAGTCTTGTGTGTTCACGGTGACCAGCCGTGAAACGGAAGGCCGATTCCAGCTTGTTTTTGACTAATCCCACTCATAACTCCGGCATGTGCTTGCCGGAGTTTTTTTTGAAAAACCATGATGACAGATGCGGAATTAATCCAGTGGCGCGCCAACGCGTTGCGGTTTGAACAACAGATCAACCAATGCGTGATCGGCCTGCAAACAGCCGTCAGGCAACTCGTGATCGCGGTCTTCGCGCGCGGCCATGTGTTGCTGGAAGGCCAGGTCGGCGTCGGCAAGACGACCCTGCTGCGCGCGGTCGCGCAAGGCCTGGGCGGCCATTTTGAACGTATCGAAGGCACCATCGATCTGATGCCTGCCGATCTGATTTATTACACCTATCTCGACGAAAACGGCCGTCCGCGCGTCGATCCCGGCCCCTTGCTCAAAAAGGGCGAAAGGCTCAGCACGTTTTTCTTCAACGAGATCAATCGCGCCCGCCCGCAGGTACATTCGCTGTTGCTCCGGGCTATGGCAGAACGCAGCGTCAATGCGTTCAACCGCGATTACGCGATGCCGCACTTTCAGGTATTCGCGGACCGCAACCGCGTCGAAAAAGAAGAGACCTTCGAACTGCCCGCGGCCGCCAAAGATCGTTTCATGATGGAAATCCGCATCGACCGGCCCGATGACGATGCACTGCTCGATCAGCTGATGTTCGATCCGCGCTTTCACGACACCGACCGGCTGATCGCCGGCGTCGAGTCCGGCGGCATGGCCTATGACCGCCTGAATGATGTTGCGGAAACGGTGCAAATCAAAATTCAAACCAGTCCCAAACTGCGCCAGTATGCCCTGGACTTGTGGAAGGCCACGCAGAACCCCGGCGAGTACGGCATTCAATTGGCCGACGCGGACATGAAACAATTATTGCTGAGCGGCGCGAGTCCGCGCGGCATGAGCTATCTGATCCGGGCCGCGAAAATCCGCGCCTGGCTGGAAGGCCGCGACTATGTGCTGCCGGAAGACGTCCAGGCGGTGTTCGCGGTCTGCACCCAGCACCGGCTGTTCATCAATCCGGTGTACGGCTACCGGAAAGAACAATTGGTGCCGCAACTGGCCGCAGCGATCCTGCAGCACGTCGCGACGCCTTAAATGGCTTTGAAAGCGAAAATTAGACCGCACAAAAATGTCTGAAGCCGACCTCCTTCAATACCGTTTACCCTGGCTGTCCGGCGCGGTGTACCCCGGCGCGCATCTGGGGCGCATGACCGGCGCCGGCCTGCTGTTCAAACAGCATCAGCCGATGGCCGCCAGCAGCGACCCCAGGCGCATCGATCTTCGGGCCAGCGTGCTCGATCCTTTCGAGCACTATCGGGTGCGCGCCTACCAGCAACCGAGCCGTATCGACGTCTATCTGCTCGCCGATTTATCGGCATCGATGGGCCATGCCGGCAAACAGAAAATTCTGGGCACCCTGCTGCGCACGCTCGCGCGCTCGGCGTTCGGCTACGGCGACCGTTTCGGCTTCATCGGCGCGGGCGAACGGGTCGAACCGCGTTGGCTGTTGCCGGCGGGCATGCATTATGAACCGGTATCCCGTGTCGCCGGCCAACTCGAAAGCGCGCGTTTTTCCGGCACCGCGATCGGGCTCGGCAACGCCCCCGCCTATCTGCCGGCTGAAAGAGCCCTGCTGTTCCTATTGACCGACGGCCATTTTCCGCTCGCCCACCTGCAAGGCCTGCTGGCCTCCCTGCAAATGCATGATGTCGTCCCCCTGGTGCTGTGGGACGCGAGCGAATACCGCCGGCTGCCCGCCTGGGGTTTATTGCCCGTTCGCGACCTCGAAAGCGGAGTGTCCCGCACCCTGGTCATGCGCCCGGCGCTCAGGGAAGGCATCGTGTACGCCTACGCGCAACGGCGGCAGGACCTGCTCGGGACCTTTCGCGCCTTCGGCAGCGAACCCTTGTTTATCGAACAGTGCGACATCCCCGCGATCAATCGCCATTTACACCAGAGAACGGCATGAAACGCCTATTGATCCTGACGCACCTATTACTGCTGGGCTGCTCCGGCGCGAACGACGATGCGGTCATCGACTTCGAAGTCGAAACGCCGAGACCGTTCGGCTATGTGATCGGCGACGAGATTCCGGAGCGGATCATCCTCGAAACCCGGCCGGGCGTGATCCTGAACACCGCCAGCCTGCCCGCCAAAGGTCCGGTCAATCGCTGGCTGAACCTGAATGCCATGCACATCCGGCAGAGTGGCCAGCGCTACGAAATCGACTTGCGCTACCAGGTGTTTTATGCGCCGCTGTCGGTCAGGACCCTGACCCTGCCCGGTTTCGACCTGCACTTCGGCAGCGGCGACAGCGCCTTCAGCAAGCCAGTCCCGCCCTGGCGCTTTACGATGTCGCCGCTGCGCGACCTGGCGGTCAAGGGCGCCGAAAGCGGGGCCACACTGCGCCCCGACAGTCCGCCGCCGCAACTGGACACGCGGCAGACTTTGACCCTGATCGTCGCGGGCTCGGGCGCTTCCTTGCTCGCCGCCGCCACGCTCGGCTTTTTGTACGGCTACTTCCCGGCCTTGCGGCGCCGCACCCTGTTCAAACAGGCGCTGAAACGTCTGGCCCGCCTCCCGGAAAAAGACATGGCGTCGGCCCTGCACACCGTGCATGATGCCCTGAACCGGCTGAACCGGAAGCCGCTGTATCAACATCAGCTGGCCGGATTTTACCAGGCCCATCCCGAGTATCGCCGCGTGGATAGTCAACTGAACTGGTTTTTCAACTATTCCAACCATTATTTTTTCAGCCGCAATGTCTCGGCGACAGCGTTGGACCGCGAAAAACTGATCGCGCTGTGCAAGGCATGCCGGCAAATCGAACGGGGCAGCCGATGAGTCTGGGCGTGGAATCGCCGTGGCTGCTGACCGCTTTGCCGCTGGCCCTGCTGCCGCTGATCAATAAGGGCATGCGCGACCATGCGCATCCGGGCTTGCTGCTGCTGCCGTCGGACCCGCTGTCGGACCTGTTGTCCTGGCTGCTGCGTGTTTTCGCGATGCTGGCGATGGCCGGGCTGATCTTGGGCATGGCGGGGCTCCACCTGCAAGGACAAAGCGTCGAACGCATCGGCCACGGCGCCGAAATCGTCCTGCTCCTGGACCGCAGCAACAGCATGGACAACAGCTTCGCCGGGCGCGCGCCGAACGGCAATAACGGCGAAGAATCCAAAGCCGCCGCCGCACGGCGTTTGCTGACCGATTTCGTGAACCAGCGCGAGCACGATCTGATCGGCGTAGCCGAATACAGCACCGCGCCGTTGTATGTGATGCCGATGACCGAAAACAAGGCGGCGGTCAAGGCCGCGATCGCGGCGACCTCGACGCCGGCGCTAGCCTATACCCATGTCAGCAAGGGCCTGGGCATGGCGCTGTCTTTCTTTCAGCAACCTGTCGTCACGGGATCGCGGCTGATCGTCCTGGTCTCCGACGGCGCGGCGGCGATCGATCATGACAGCGAGCAGAAGCTCAGGCAGTGGTTCAAGGAAAAACAGGTGCGTCTGTACTGGTTGTTTCTGCGCACGGCCAACAGCCCGGGCATTTACGACCCGCCGGCCGATCCGCGCGACGACAACGCGCAGGCGATGCCGGAACGCTATCTGCACCAGTTCTTCACCAGCCTGGCCATCCCTTATCAGGCCTATCAGGCGGAGAGCCCCGACGCGATGAAGCAGGCCATCGCCGACATCAGCCGGCTCGAAAATCTGCCGATCCATTATTTCGAACGGATCCCCCGTCGGGACCTGACCGGCATCTGCTATCTGGCGTCCGCTATCCTGCTGCTGTTGCTGCTGGCCGCCAAAGGCGCCGAAGTAAAACCGGAAGCATAACCATGAACACGAGACCCTTATTGCATCCCCTGCTCTGGCTGACATTGGCGTCAGGCCTCTCTGCCACGCTGTACGGCGCAGCCGATTGGTACCGGATTCATGCCGGCAATGCGTTGATCGCCAAGCTCGTCTCGGGCCGCGATGTCGAGCTCGATCGGGTGATCGGCGGCCCCTTCGAGCTGCGGCTGGCAAGAGCCTATTATCTGAAGAACAAGCATCGCTATGACGAGGCGCTGGCGACTTTGAGCCTGGTCATCGACCAGGGCGACACCGCGCGGCAGGCCAGAAACCGCTACAACCTCGGCAATCTGTATCTCGAACAGGCGATAGCCCAGGCCGAAGCGATGAACATCAATGCGGCCATGCCGCTGGCCGGCCTGGCCAAACAGGCGTACCGGCAGTCGCTGGCATTGGACAGCAACCAATGGGACGCCAAATACAATCTCGAAGCCGCGATGCGCCTGTTGCCGGAAATGGACCGGATTTCGCCCGAGGACGAAGAGGAACCCGTGCAGCAAAAGACCCAATTATGGACGACCGTGCCGGGATTTCCGCGCGGTTTGCCTTAGGCCCGGTGAAATGATGCGCTTTTCGTTGCAAGACTACCGAACCGTGTGCCTGCTGCTGGCGGTTTCAGCGATGGCCGTATTGTTCATACGGCCTGTCGAACAGCAAAAACAGCCAGTTTACAACCTGACCTTCATCGTCGATATCACTCGCAGCATGAATGTGGCGGACTACGCCGAAGGCGACCGCGCCGTCAGCCGGCTGGAATTCGTCAAACGGACCTTGCGCGAATTGCTGGTCAGGCTGCCCTGCCAATCCAAAGTCGGCCTGGGCCTGTTCACCGAGCGCCGCTCGACCTTGCTGTTCGAACCGCTGGAGGTGTGCGGTTCCTATGCGGAGATCGACGCCGCGATCAGTCAAATCGATTGGCGCATGGCCTGGGCGGCCGACAGCAATATCGCCCAGGGCCTTAAGAGCACGCTGGAAATGCTGCAAAACCGGGACGGCGCCGTCGTTTTCATGACCGACGGCCATGAAGCGCCGCCGCCGAATCCGCGCTACCGGAGCGATTTTTCCGCGCTGAAGGACAAGGTCAAGGGCATCATCGTCGGCGTCGGCGGCTTGACGGCCATGCCGATTCCGAAGTTCGACAACCGCGGCGAACCTGCCGGCTATTATTCGGCGGACGATGTGCCGCAGCGCTCCTCGTTCGGCGAATCGAATCTGGACCCGTCGCAGATCGAAGGCTACAACGCGCGCAATGCCCCGTTCGGCAGCGCCAAAGCCGGCGGCAGCGAGCACCTGAGCGCGCTGCACGAGAGCTACCTGGAAGAACTGGCGCTCGAGGCGGGACTGAAGTACGCGCGCTTGAGCGATGCCGAGACCCTGGCTGCGGCGGTTCAGCGTCCCGAACTCGCGCTGACGAAAAAGGTTGCCGCCGACGTGCGCTGGCAACCGGCCTGGCTGGCGTTGCTGATGACGGCTGCCGTGTACTGGCCGTTTAGCCTGAGCCGGGTCAAAAGTGCTTTAGGGTTTTTGCGGAAAAAGCCGTGAGCAAAGTTATCTTTTAATCAACCCCTTCGAGATGAGACATGATCAAAAACATCCCACTGACCCCGCATCGTTTATTTGCCGGATTGCTGGCGTTGTCGCTACTGGGCGCTTACATCACCCACAACGCCCAGAAAAACTGCCACTATTACTGGCTGTTCATGTTGCTTATTCTGGGCCTTGCCTCGATTGCGCCGATCTACCTGCAAACCCCAAGCGATCGCAAAAGTCTGCAAAACCGCTTGCTGCACTGGGCCGGCTGCGTGTTCGCGACCGTGGTGATCTATGCCTACCATAATGCCGGCAGGCTGTATCATGAGGAAACCGGCCTGTTGATCCTGCTGGTGCTGGCCATCGGCGCTTACACCGACGGCCTGAAAAACAGCTTCCGTTTCACGCTGATTGGCATCTTCCTCGGGCTGGTCGCGATTTCCGCCGCCTATGTCGATGCTTACCTGTGGCCGCTGGCGATACTCGCGAGCGCTGCCGGGGCATGGAGTTATCATAAAGACAAAAAGGGTTCGGGGGCTTAGACGATACCATAAAAGAACGGGCACGGGCTCCAGAAAAAATCTGCGGACGCCTTGAAAGCGGCCGCAGACCGAGTGTGAGGAAAACAATAACCCATGGGTATGACCGACGCGCATGTAGGCACATACATGATCCGCGGCGGAGCGGTCCAAGCATTCGATGTGTCGATGACCGAATAACGGCCAACACCTTTCTCGCCTGAGTTCACCTGATATCCGAACCAGGACGTCCGTGCAGGAAACATCAAGGTGAACGCTCGGCATTGTAGAGGTATGCCTGGAAACCCGGCAGGGAAATTTTCCCGCTTTTCTTTGGGATAAATTCTTTAGTGCGCGTTTTTAAAATTTTCCGGCCTTGTTGATGGCTGAAACGCCGGCTCGTCACTGCAGTTTGGCAGAGAGGATACGATACCCCGTTCCAAGCGGGCCTCTGTTCGAATCGTCATCCACTGTCTAAACGTGCTTTAGCTATGCTAGAGCGTAAAATTCAGGAGGTTTTCCTATGGATTTTTCCGCCAATCACGACATCCTGCGCGCTTCATTTGGAGGATGAGCATGCCGAAAAAAAATCAACATGTTATTGGCCGACCCTGGCTTGCGAGCCAGAAGCCTTTAGAGGGCGAATTTATAATCGAACCCCACCCAGAAGGCGCGTGGCGCTCCAGGGCCGATAAAAGTGCTGTTTTGCCAATCCCTGGAATTGTAATTCCAGCCGCTGGGGCCAATCGCACCCCGCTCCGAGGGCGAAAACGGATTGATCCCGAGCCTGCCGGCGGTGGCATACTGCCGATCGAACAGGTTATTGACCATGCCAAACACTGATAAGCCTTTAGTAAGTTGATAACGGGTTTTGAGGTTGAAAATGACATAACCGGCTACGCTGCCTGGATCCTTGAAAGGCTGTCCTTTCAGCAACAATCTATCCCGACTGCTACCGGGATCAAAACCATAGTAGCGATCGAAATCACCTTGCTGATGCTCATTGTTTTCATTCCCTCTTACGAAAGAGGAGGAATGGGCGATCATATTGATGCCGAACTCCCATTTTGGGGCGAGATGAAAGTTCAATGTCGCATTCATGTTATGCTGGGGGATGCCCGGCATGCGGTCGCCCGACTTAATTTCGATCATATCATCCAAGGCTTTCATCGGCCTTCCCTCTGCGTCATAGGGAACACTGGCAAGATAATCAATATCGTCAGGCGATATTACCGCGGCACTGCTATTATGCGGACTCACCATGACCAAATTCGACTGAAATGTCGCATCGGTATAACCATAATTCAGGCTAAAATCGACAATTCCGACTTTACCGGAAAAACCAAACTCGATCCCTTGCCGGCGGGTATCGCCAATGGTATCGAAAAAGCTGCGGTCAGGCGTCAAACCGACCAGATAAATATCGTCCCGTAAGTCAGTGCGATAGACGGTAGCGTTCCACCCCCAATCTTTAAAAAGACTTCCCCGCACACCGAATTCAAAGCTATTGGCAAAAATCTGCGGCAAGTAGGGATCACCGGAGAGGGCGGTGGGTAAGGTACAGGCTCCTCCCACTGTAGCAAAACTTTTCGGAGTCAAGGGTGAATCAGGGTCGCTTGGGTCTTCGGGAACCAGGGTACCGTCATAGGCACAGCCCAGTTCGACGGTTGAGGGCGCACGAGTACCTTGACTCCAGTTAAAAAACAAGTTCAAGTCTTTGTACAAGACATTTTTGTCCTTAAAAGGAAGATAACTGATTCCTAAAGAGGGATTAAATGAGGTGTAATCGAACGTTTCCGAAGTCGGAGTTTCGCTGTATTTCCCTAAACCCAGTGTCGGATCTAGCGGTTGCCTTACATCCTGATCAAATTCTCCAATATTGTAATTGGCCTCCGGCGGGCAAGAAGCGGGATCTGTTCCTTTACAGAGGGTTACGTTGGGCCTGAATTTGTGAATGTCCAGAATTTGGTGCAATGCTTCGAAACCAACACGAGTTCGAGCCCGAACGCGATTTTTTACCCTGGTTTGATTAAATCGTCCCGAAACACTCAGATGCAAATTCTCCCGAGGAGAGTAAGTCTCGCTGAAATAGCTGCTGAAAGTCGTTGACTTACCCGTAAATGAATTATTACGGATATCTTCGCGGGCAGCCACATATATCGGGTCAATTTGGGCCGGATCACTGTATACGCGATGATCCGCATCGATTAATCCTAAGCGCTGGCTAGTCTCGAAATCAGTATCCGCGGCATCGATGGAACCGCCCGCCATGAATTTGTGTTGGTCGCTGTTCCAATTTAATTGTAGCGAAGCACCATCCGTTTTTTGCTTAACAGCCGTGTTACTGAGCACGCCGATAGGAGTCCCTTCGGCCCAGCCTTTGGAGGCCACGGAACCTGCGGGCCACTTCTTGCCGTTACGCGGACGCACAGGCGAGCCGGGTCCGCCCGGATTGTTGTAACGAAGGCGTCCGCAATTTCCGTTCAGCGGCGGCAATAATTCGACATTGTCTTCCGCGAGTTTATGAGTAAGCGGAGCATTAATGGTGCTGCGGTCAATAATCTCGTATTCATCATCGTCCAGAAAACCGTCTCCATTCAAGTCCTTTACCACATAGTAGTCCGGAACGTTGTCACTATTGACGTCTTGATACTGACAAACGGGGATGGGCTTTCCATTACTCGTCGGCTGCTCGGGAATGGCTTCTAGTTTATTTACTCCTCTGCCTTCATCCATTTCGTCAAAATCTTCGTAAATATCTCCGGCCAGGGAGGTCCGGTTGCTATCGCGCCGATAAATCTGCCCGGTTAAACTCAAATTATCGTTGAAAAAAAGTTCGCCACCCAAGTTATATTGCTGCAGTTCGTTTTCGGTACTATCCGGCGAAGTAAACACAGACTCCGGATGGAGATTATACATATCCTTCGGGATCAAGCCATTACCCAGCAACGTGTTGCCAACTGCCAACGTGCTGAAACGCAGCGAAAAATTATCGTCCCGCCAATCGAAGCGGGCAAAACCTTGATTGACCTGAGAAGGGGAATTGACCCGCCAGCCTTCCTCGTCAAAGCCGGTAAAAGCGAGGAAAGCGCCCAATTTCCCCTTATTCCAGCCCGCGGTCAGTTCGCCTTTTTTGCGGTTCCACGAACCGCCCTGGAAACTGACATCCACACCCGCATCCTCGAATCCATTTTTTGTGCGTAAAGCCAACGCGCCGCCTAAAGTATTTAATCCGAACAATGGATTGGAACCGGGAAATATATCTATCCCGGATAAGGCATTCATCGGTATCAAATCCCAGTTGACAATGTCGCCGAAAGGTTCGTTGACCCTGACTCCATCGAGAAACACGGAAAGTCCCTGCGGGGTGCCGAGTTGGGGAGAAGCGGAAAATCCGCGAAAGGTAATATCCATCTGAAACGGATTGCCCGCATAATCATTTATGTTAACCGACTGCAACTTGCTGTTCATCAGGTCACCCAGGCTGGTCGCCAAGGATTCTTTAATATCTTTACTGCTCAACGATTGAACATTGGCCGGTAATTCTTCCCTGGATAATTGCAGCCCCTCCCATGGGCCGATAGTGGTCGATTTATCTTCTTCGACAGTAATGGTGTCAAGTTCATTAAAGCCCGATTCGTCAACTTCTTTAGAAAAAACCGGACTGCTCCATGGAATTAGAATCAACAAGCACAACGGACGCAACCGATACCCATAGGGCAAAAAAACTACAAAATTTGAAATCGACAACATAGGGAATGGCTTTGTAATGAGGGAATTTGCAGTTATCCCTGAAACTGGCCAGCTATGATAAAAAGCAGCAGAAGATACAACACGGGAAATTTTCCCGCATTTTGAAGGAATAATTCTCTTATTCGCTTATTTATTGAGATGTAAGATGGGGAGTCTTTTTTGCCAGGTTGTTAAAAATGAACAAAAAATTACTACACAGAGCGCTGCCCGGCGCATTATTGCTGGGTTCCACCACAGCAATGGCTACCGGTTTTGTACCTTTGTCCTCAGGGGGATTCCCGGTTGGGAATAATAGTGTTTCAGCATACACCGTATGTAACTTAACGGGTGAGTTCGGTGCAGATGAAGAAGGTTCTATACCTCCAACTTTTGAACCTGAGGGAGGAAGCAACAATACCTGCGCTATTCCAAGAATACCTGAAGGCTATCAACAAATAAAAAACGCCATCCGCCCTATTAAGTTGCTGGGATTGACCAAAAGATTTCGGCCTGTGAAAATCACTATTGGCCACGTCACTGATCGAGTGTGGCGAAATAACGTAGAAAACAGCTGTATTTATGGGGCAAAAGTCAGACTAAGCAATACCGATGCTGATCGATTAACCCCAGGCAAACAATATTTCGAGGTAAACGATATTCTACGAGGAGGGTTTGAAAATCAAATCCCTGAAGCCGCTTACTGGTACTCTAAAAATGCCGACGAAGTTATCTACCGTATTGGGTTGACTTCTACATCGCTCGTTTTCGAACCCGAAAGTGAAAGTGAAGCGCAACCGCTAATTAATGAAGCTCCGGTTGATACCAACTGGGTCGACTTCTCAACCGATATAAACTATCGTGACGATGACGGATCGTCGTACAGAGATTCTCCATGGCTCTTGGTTAAAATCGCTTGCACAGCGGAAGAAAAACCTGTTGTTCTGCCCGGCGCATTAAAATTTCGGCAAATGGGACAGGAAGGCCAACCTTTAAAAGAAATCGAAGTAGACGGCTTTGCACCTGCGGGAGCTACTGCAGATATTACAGCTCCTTAATTCTTAAGCACCTTCAGCCTTAACCTCCAATTGTTATAGTGGGCCGTGTAGCCAGCGGCCCACATACTCTAAAGATTGCTTCAGCAGTTCAATTCCTGCTTTCTGCGGGAGACGAATCCTTGATTTGGATCGTGCGGAAAGCACCTCTACTATGCCTACCTCTAAAAAATCGGTGATCGGCTTCATGTTGCCCACGGATAGTGTCAGGAAAAAAATAATCTGATTTTCTTCGTCATGCTGGCACAGACATATCCGAAGACAAAGCGATTTACTTGATAAAGTCAGGAATTTTTCCTATGGATTTTGTTGCCAATAACAGAGATCATGCGCTCTTTGTAATTACGGAGTAGAAAAGGTGTCTGAAAAAATCAGCGTATTGCTGGTTGATGATCATGCAGTGGTTAGAACTGGCTATAAAACTTATCTCTCCCTTTGCGATAAAATCGACAGGATCTATGAAGCGGACCGCGGCGAAGGAGCCTGTCAATTGTACGACCGGCATCAACCGGATGTCGTTGTGTTGGATATTTCAATGCCTGGGATCGGGGGGTTTGAAACGCTCCGCAGGCTCATCCAGCGCAACCCGCGTTGTAAAGTTTTAATGTTCAGCATTCATGACGAGCCGATTTATGCATCGCGCGCGTTGAAGGCGGGAGCAAAAGGCTACATCATCAAATCCAGCGTGCCAGAGACTTTAGTCATCGCGGTCTGTACGCTCGCCCAAGGCGGAACGTTTATCGCCCCGGAAATGGCGCAAAAACTTGTCTTGACGATGGTATCCGAAAAAGATGATGACAATCTTAAACAACTGTCGCCGCGCGAATTCGATATTTTCTGCCTGCTGGCGAATGGCCTGACGCCTCGCGAAATCGCCCAAAAACTGTGCCTGAGCTATAAGACCGTATGCAATCACAGCACTACCATCAAGGACAAGCTGGAACTGAAGACTATGGCAGAAATGACTTTGCTGGCTAGCCGCCACGGCCTGATTCAATCAGCTTATGCGAGGGCGGCGGATCCTTTAGGGTCTGCTTGAGCGGGCACATGTCCGGCTGTGCGTCACCCTTCCCGAAACATTTTTAGATAATATGGAAAGACCATGAAACGAATCCTTTGGGCAATCTTACTGCTGGCCGGAGGCCAGCAGGCGCACCCCGAAACCCTTTTCGTAACGCTGGAAAAAGACAATGCGCTGGCGGTCGTCGATCCGATCGAAGGCAAGCTGATCGAAACGGTCACGATCGGCCAACGACCGCGCGGGATCGTGCTCAGCGAGGATCAGAAACATCTGTACATCGCCGCCAGCGACGACAATACGCTGCAGATCGTCGACACGAGCACGCTGAAGGTGGTCGGAACGCTGCCGTCCGGCGAAGACCCGGAAACTTTCGCGATGAATCCCGAGGGTAACCGTCTCTATGTCTCGAATGAAGACGACAGCCTGGTCACGGTCATCGATATTCCGTCAAAAAAAGCGGTCAAGGAGATCAAGGTCGGTGTCGAACCGGAGCCGGTCGCGGTCAGCCCGGATTCGAAATGGGTCGTGAATGCGTCGGAAGCAACGAACATGGTGCACTGGATCGACCAGAAAAGCCTGGAGATCGTCGACAACACCCTGGTCGATACGCGCCCGCGCGGCCTAGCTTTTACCGCCGACAGCAAGCAGCTGTGGGTGACTTCGGAACTGGGCGGCAGCGCGACCGTGATCGATGCGGAAACGCGCCAGATCGTCAAGACGATCAAATTCGAGATTCCAGGCGTAACCCCGGACAAGATTCAGCCGGTCGGAGTCGCGATCGATCAGAACCGCAAATGGGCCTATGTCGCCCTGGGGCCGGCGAACCGGGTCGCGCAGATCAATGCCCAAACTTTGGAAGTGGAGAAATATTTCCTGGTCGGCCAGCGGGTCTGGAATCTGGCCTTTTCGCCGGATCAGAAACGGCTCTATACGAGCAACGGCGTCAGCAACGACATTTCGATCATCGATCTCGAAGCGATGATCGCCAGCAAATCGATAGGCGTCGGGCATTACCCATGGGGCGTTGTGGTCAAGCCTTGAGGTTAAGCGTCATCCCCGCACCGAAGCGTGGGAATGATTCGAATGACTATCTTCTGTCTTCCTTTTCTTCGCCGATTTCCCATTCTTCAATCGACGTCTCGATGATCTTGCCGGTGGCAGCATCGACTTCGACCTTGGTTTCCATGCCTTTGTCGCCGACGATATCGAATTCATACGACGCATCGCCGTTTTCCTCGATTTCGTATTCGGCTTCTACAATCTTGCCAGGATGCGCTTTCAAAGCGATGTCGGCGGCTTCCTTTTCGCCGACCTTCATTTTGCTCTTGAACGATTTGTCGTCCGCATTGCTAACTTCACTCTCCTGTTCGGTGATTTTGCCGCTGTTCGCATCGCACATGAACTCCCATTCCATGCCCTGAGCATCCCTGATTTCGAGTTCGTACATCGGTTTGCCGCCAATATCCAGTTTTTCGAGCTTGAGCATGTCGCCTTTCTTGATCGCTTGCGCGGCGGCGACGCACTTCTCCAGCCCTTCATCGGCGGCCTGGGCATTCAAGACGGAGGAAACCGATAAGACAACGGCGCTCAACATGATTTTTTTTCATGGCATTCTCCCGTAAAAAACGTAAATTCTTCCCAAGAGGGACTCTAACTTGACGGGTATCAATCAGCATGCGGGATTAATACCAATTTCTACGTCTTGAAGGGCGGATTATTGGTTTCATTATCCTGATATAATGGCCCGATTTTTAAAGGCGTGGAATGAGTTCCCGCATTCGACCGTACCACCTTGACTCCGATTACCCCATGACCAACGTTAATACCGAAAAACTTTCCAGCGCCCGTTTTGCCGAAGCGACCGATGCCTTCGTCGAAGTTTTTACCGCTTCGGTCGATTTCGACAAACGCATGGCCGAGCAGGACATTCAAGGCTCGATAGCGCATGCGAAGATGCTCGCGAAGACCGGCATCTTGAGCGACGACGAGTGCGCGGCGATCGAGAAGGGCCTGACCCAGATCGCCGGCGAAATCAAAAACGGCGAGTTTACCTGGTCGATCAAACAGGAAGACGTGCACATGAACATCGAGGCGCGGCTGACCGATCTGATCGGCATCGCCGGCAAGAAACTGCATACCGGACGCTCGCGCAACGATCAGGTCGCAACCGACATTCGCCTGTATCTGCGCAGCGAAGTCGGCCAGATCGAACGGCAGTTGACCCGCCTACAAACCGCGATCCTGGATCTGGCCGAGCAGCACGCCGACACGATCATGCCCGGCTTCACGCATCTGCAGGTCGCCCAGCCGATCACCTTCGGCCACCATTTGATGGCCTGGTTCGAGATGCTGCAACGCGACCGCGAACGCTTTCGGGACTGCCTGAAGCGGATCAATATCATGCCGTTAGGCGCGGCGGCCCTGGCCGGCACCAGCTATCCGATCGACCGTTCGGTTACCGCCGAACTGCTCGGTTTCAGTCGGCCATCGGCGAACTCGCTCGATTCGGTCAGCGATCGCGATTTCGCGATCGAATTCACCGCCGCGGCGAGTCTGGTCATGATGCATTTGTCGCGCTTTTCCGAAGAGTTGATTCTCTGGTCCAGCGCCCAGTTCAACTTCATCGAGATCCCGGACGCATTCTGCACCGGTTCGTCGATCATGCCGCAAAAGAAAAACCCGGACGTGCCGGAACTGGTGCGCGGCAAATCGGGACGCGTGACCGGGCATTTGGTCTCGTTATTGATGCTGATGAAAAGCCAACCGCTCGCTTACAACAAAGACAATCAGGAAGACAAGGAGCCTCTTTTCGACACCGTCGATACGGTAATCAACTGCCTGCGCGCCTATGCCGACATGATGCCGCGCATTCAGGCCAAGAAAGACAACATGTATCAGTCGGCGAAAAAGGGTTTCGCGACCGCGACAGATCTGGCCGATTATCTGGTCCGCAACGGCATGGCCTTCCGTGATGCGCACGAGGTCGTCGGCCTTGCGGTTCGCCTCGGCTTGACCACTGGCCGCGATTTGTCCGAATTGACGTTGGCCGAACTGCAACAGTTTTCATCGCTGATAGGCGTCGATGTGTTCGACTCGTTGACGTTGGAAGGCTCGGTTGCCGCGCGCAAACATCTTGGCGGCACCGCGCCGGATACGGTAAGGCAGGCGATTCGGACGGCCCGAAAAATTTTGGCGGCAGCTTCTTAAAAACTTGAAACAGCAGGCATTAGCTGCGATCTTGGTTCCTGGCATGATCGATATGAACGCGATTGCTAATTGCCTGCTGCATGCAGTAAAAAAAATAACCTGTTCTATACTGGGAAGGTTACATTTTCCCAATCGTACTTTGTGTCCAACCCACTATCATCTATACAGCTAGGCGCCCCCGAAGACGAGATCAGTTTCAGAGATCTCCGCGCCATTTCCCAACGTTTTAAAAAACTGCACCAGCTAAAACGAGAGAGCGTTAGGCATATTTTGAATAACGATCAGCGGCAATTTCTGGATGTATTGCCGCTGATACTCAACATGAACCACCCGGCATTGCCGGGCTTCATCTCTACCGCGACGCCCGCGGGTATTTTTGCTTATCAACCCGAAAAACGGAGCATAGACGCCGCTCGGCAAATCAACCGAAGCTTTAGCCTTCAACCACAACGGCGCCGCAATCAAAATGCTGCGATCGACGGCTTGTTCCTGATGGGCAGCGTCGGCAGTATCGCCTTTACGAAAGCCAGCGATATCGATATCTGGCTATGCCACCGGGCCGATCTGACTCAGCAGGAACTCGACGAACTGCAAAAAAAAACCCAAGCATTGGAGAAATGGGCTACGTCGCTGCATCTGGAAGTACATTTTTTCCTGATCAACAGCAAACAGTTCCTGCTCAATCAGAAAACGCCGATTTCCGCCGACAGCAGCGGCGAAACCCAGCATTATCTCTTGCTCGAAGAATTCTACCGGACCTCGGTCTATATCGCCGGAAAGGTACTGGCCTGGTGGCTGGTTCCTCCCCATCACGAAAACGACTATCAAGGCTATCTTGCACATTTGTTGGAGCGCCGGTTCATCAACGAAAATCAGATTCTCGATCTGGGCGGGCTCGCGCATGTACCCGCCGGTGAGTTCATCAGCGCAACGCAGTGGCATATCTATAAGGCGCTGCATTCGCCGTACAAGTCATTATTGAAGTTGTCGCTGCTGGAATGCTATGCGAGCGAATATCCGCATATCAACTGGCTATGCGTCGATATCAAGCGCGCGGTATATCAAGGCAAATTGGCAGGCCTGGAGATCGACCCCTATGTGCTGATATACCGCAAACTGGAAGATTATTTGCTGAAAGCGCAGAGCAGTGAAAGACTCGCAATGATAAGACAGATTTTTTGCCGCAAGGTCACCGAAGCGGCCGGCGATCATCGACAAACCGGCGCACTTTCGCCTTACGAAGATTATTTTCGTGAAATATCGGAAAGCTGGCAGTGGCCGAATAATCTTCTTCATGTTCCATGCGATCCAGACCCATGGAATATTGAAAAATTACTGGTCGAAAATGAAGCGATCGTAGAGCAATTGGCGCATTGCCATAGTAAAATTATCCGCTTTGCGCACGATCATATCGATCCTAATTTTCAGGGATGCAACGATATGAAGCTGCTTTGCAAAAAATTGATCGCTTTTTTTGCTCGAAAACCGGGCAAGATCGAAATCACAACGACTCGGGGGAACGAATTGCCGATCGAACCGATCCTCTCGATCGTAGAAATTCGGCACGATGCGAAAGACTCTGAATGGTGCTTGTTTTTCGGTAAAAAAAACCGTCAGGATGCGGACCTTCAAGCGCCGCTGTATCGCAGGCCGACCCTGATCGAAATGTTATGCTGGTTAACCGTCAACGGCTTTTATCGTCAGGGCGCAGCCCTTCATTGCGAAGTTGAATCACTCAATCTGATGTCCGGCGAGTTGAGCGTGATACTCGGACATCTAAATGAGTTTTTCAAAAGCCATTTCGATTTTTCAGACTCGCTCAGCAATTATGAGGGCAATAACAGCTTAACGCAGTCATTGTTGATCATCAATATCGGCCAGACGCCGCCACAGAGCGAAGCCGGCCCGTATCTGATCAGCCATCGCGACAACCCGTTGAGCCATGGAGCGCGGCGGGAATGCCTGGTGCGGACGGTCGACAGGGTTTCGATCAGCCATTGGAACGAAGTGATGACAAACCATGAACAGGGCATCGAAGGCCTGTTCGACTGCCTGATAGAGATCGTACAAGGCACCCCGCAATCGACGACTAATTGCCTGAACGTCATTTGCCGGACGCCCGGCTATGCCCATAGCATCATCCGGCGTATCGAACAATTGTTTGAAGCGTTGCTCGAACTCCATCGCCATGATCCGGCAAACGCTGCTCCCCGTTATTTGCTGGCGGGCGGCGATCGCTATGCCGTTTTTTCCAATCAAGACGGCCGATTGCAATATCAATGGTTTGACGGAGAAGCCCAATTGATCAAAGCATTGTCCAATCCGCAAGCACTCTACGGATCGGTCGCTTTCGATAGCGAGGTGTTGGCGCAAACGCCGATTCCCGCGATTTACCAGGAAAACCGGCCACACACCCTACAGTGCTTCATTTATCAGGAAGCCAACGCAGCCAAGGTATACATCCTGGATGAAAAAGGCTCTCTGCATATTCGGCAACATCAGGAGGCGGCTTCGAACCCGCAGGTGAATCAGTATGCGCGTTTTTTGCATGCCGTGTTATCCCGAAAAACGTCGGAAGCAACCGCGATGGAGTTTTTTGAAATCAAAAAAAATTGCGCCGGCAACTGGTCATTTCTTCCGCTTTCATATCATTTAACTCAGCTACAGGATCAAAGCGATCTTGATCTGCCGCCTTCGATGTTTGGCATTGCCGACGCCGACGGCTTGCAAACGCAGCATTTTTTGCAATACAAAAAATGCAACAAAACAAAACTTGACGACAAGCAACATTGAGCCATTTCAGGGGAGATGCATAGCGCGCAGCCGCCTACTTGTTGCCTGCTTTCAAATGATCGACCGCTTCCTCGGCTGCTTTGGTCGCGATGGGTACGTGACCGGCGCCCATTTTGCCGTGTTCGATCGCGGCTTCCAGCGCTTTAACCGCCGCCTCGATATGGGTTTTGGCTTCGCCTTTTGCAATATCCTCGGCCGCGTGTGCATGTTTCAATGCTTCCGTGGCATGTTCCACCAGCATGGCCGCATGTCCGGCCTCGCCATGAAGCACCGCCTGATTGGCGTGTTCCAAAGCCGCTGCCGCGTGCTCTTCGGCAACCGCGACTGAAGCGGAACCGATAAGCATCAATAAACCGGCGATCAACAATGCAATTCTGTTCATTTCTCTCTTCCAAATTCTATGATAGGGTTGGTTTGCCGCACAGGCATCAAAGCATATGCCGGCCAAACCTTTTTGTTATTCAGTGTAAACACTCCTGAGAAGAAGCGCTCATATAAGACACGGATGATAATTGTCAGTTCCGTCGGAGCTGTTTAAACTGCACTTTTTGTCTACATTCGTCCCGATCAGCCATGACCAAACGGCCACCCTGGCAACATGCCTCCATCATCATCCTGTTCTGGGGGCTGGCTTTTTGGGCATGCAGCCGGATGATCGTCCCCCCCGCAGTCGATCGAGATCAATCTGTAACGGCTTCTTATTCGTTCGAGAATGCGCTTTTGCATTTGCGGCATATCGCCGTCACACCACACCCGGTGGGCTCCCGATCGCACGATGCGGTCGCCGCTTATTTGCTGGAACAAATCAAAGCGCTTGGTTATCACGCCGAGGTACAGGAAACGATCGCTTCCGCGCTGTTTGACACGGAGAAACCGTTCGTCAAAGCCGCGCCGATCAAAAACATCATGGTGCGCGTGGCAGGTAAAGAAAGCCAGGGTGCGGCGCTGATCGCGGCTCATTACGATTCGGTCGAGACCTCTCCCGGAGCCGCCGATGACGGTGCGGCGGTCGCATCGATGCTGGAAGTGCTGCGCATTTTAAAACAGGGCGCCCGCCCCAAAAACGATATGATCTTTTTGTTCTCCGATGCGGAGGAATTGGGGCTTTTAGGCAGTCGCGCGTTTATCGAGCGGCATCCGTGGGCAAGGGACTGCGTGCTCGCGCTCAATTTCGAGGCGCGCGGCAACGGCGGCGTTTTGCTAATGTTTGAAACCAGCGCACACAACGGCCGTCTGGTCGAGCATTACGCACGCGCCGCGGTACAGCCGGTCGCTTCATCGCTGATGTTTTCGATCTATCGGAAACTGCTGCATAATGACACCGACTTCAGCATCTTCCGGGAAGCCGGTATCGCCGGGATGAACTTTGCGTTCATCGAGGGTTGGACAGATTATCATACAGCGCTCGACAACCTGGAGCGCCTGGACCCGCGCACGCTGGCGCTGCAAGGCCATAACATGCTGCAACTGGCCCGGCATTTTGCCGATGCGGATTTGAAAAACTTTGGGCAAGACGGCGACTTCGGTTATTTCAACCTGCCTTTTGGCAAGTTGTTCGTGTTTTCTTTGGATGATCATCTCCCGCTGCTGCTCGCCGGCGCGGCGTTGCTGTCATTCGTTTTGCTCGCGATGATAGGCGGTTATTATCGTCGGATCGGCATGCTGCAATTTTTTCAGCAAACGGGTATTTTTCTGCTGCACGTGGGCCTGATTACGGGGATTAATTTTGTTTTCCATGCCGCCCTCCTGCATATTTATGACAATAATCGCTGGCTGCCGGAGCCTTATAACGCGATACTCTACTTTCAGGCTTCCTGCTGCATAACCTTCGCCCTATTTATGCTGCTGCATGCAAGTCTATCCCGATCGATCAAACCCCAGGAATTTACGGCGGCTGCCCTATGCCTATGGCTTTTGGCGGGTATCTATCTAGCCCTGGCGTTTCCGGGCGGCGTTTTTTTTGCGGTGGTTCCGGGTTTGGCCATGCTCGCCGCTTGGACATTCAGTCTATTCCGACCCGGCACCCCTAGCACCTTCATCACCGGCGTCTGTTCGGGCGCTGTTTTGTTCATCGTCGCGCCGACACTGTATCTGGCCCATCATGCGCTCGGCTTTCATTTCGATTGGCTGCTGATGATCGTCGGCGCGTTGACTCTGGGTCTGGTTACCCCTGCCCTGGAGATTCTTCGCCGTGCGTACGGCAGAATGCTACCGGCTATTTTCCTGGCATTAGCGAGCATTTTGCTGGTCCGGGCCGACCTCTCTTCCGATTTCAGCCGTGTTCATCCCAAGCCCAATAGTATCATTTATGCCTGGGACGGCACGCGCAATAGCGCCCAATGGCTAAGTTACGACCCCGAACCGGACAACTGGACCCGGCAATTTCTGACCGCAAAGCCTGGGATCAGCACTGCCGGAATTTTTGATGATTTCATTCCGTCGCGTCGCATGTTGGTGCTGGAAACGCAGCCCGTTCCGCTTGCAATACCTTCGGTCCGCGTCGTCGAGCAAAGGATCGCCAAAGGAAAAAAATATCTCGCCATCCATATCCGATCGCGCCGCGATGCCCCTCTGATCCGATTGAAGGCGGACAACATGGCGGCTGCGATCCAAATTTATGCGGGCAATCAATTGATCCATCAGAATTTACCGGCGGCCTCGCCGCTCGAGTACATTGAATTCCATGGGCTTCCCTCTGAAGGTGTCACGTTTACCTTTGTGCTGCCGGCCGATATACCAATGAAGATGTTACAACTCATCGAAATTCGCCCCGATCTGACCGAAGTCTGGCAGAAAAATTTTAAATCACGCCCGGAAAATACCATCCCGATGCGATCATCGTCGTCAATGCCGGTTGATGCGGTTATTTTACGGCAGTCGTATCCGCTTTGAATCGGCCGTCGCCAACCGCGGCTAATGCGCAGCCATGAATATACATAGCCATTATTTTTCAAATACTTGAGAAATTCTTTTTAGGTAAAACAGGAGATTGAAGCGAAGGCAATCATAGACTTTTTGACTTGGCAAATACGCCTCAAAAGTTTGCGCCTGGCGTCATAATGCGATAAGCTGAAAACCGTCGTCAACACCAAGCGAGTCTATTATCGACACTTTTTTCTTTATTTTTCAGGCAATTGTCATGATTTTTAGCCTGATGTTGCCGTTTAACCCCGGGTTTGCCAAGCGGTGTGGCGCTGACGGCAACAACCTGTTAATCCAAAGAGGCCGAATATGCGAACTCAAATCTTGCTAAAGCGCGCTTACCACGATACCGTAACCATCCCAATGCTGTTTTTGATCGGCGCTGGGCTAACTCATCAAACTTCACGGGCAGCGGTGCCATCGTTGGAATTTGACGCGAACAATTTGCATGAATTTCCTAAGGAAGCAGCCAACGCCGACCCTAATACTCTAAAAATCAAGACGTTGGCCAGCTACATCAAGGAACGTTTCAAAATTTCCGAAGGCAAGGCGGCGATGATCGTCTCCGAAGCATTTAGAAACGGCATGAAACAAGGTCTGCAACCTGAATTGATCCTGGCCGTGATTGCGGTCGAATCAAGATTCAAGGAGAAAGCGGTCAGCCCGGCCGGCGCGCGCGGTTTGATGCAAGTACTGGCCAGCGCACATTCGAAGAAAGTCAAAAATATCGGCGGTTTGCCCGCCTTGTATGACGCGCGAAAAAACATCAAGCTCGGCACTCATATCCTGGCGCAATACAAAGACGTCAGCAAGGGCAACATCCGGCGCACCTTATTGCGCTATAACGGTAGCCTGGGCAGGGCGCAATCGCGCTATCCCGACAAGGTGATGAGCGTATACAAACAAATGAAATCGACGGCCAGACTGACTGAACAATTGCAGTTGGCGCAAGCCAGTCGTAGTACTCTTCAGCAGTAATCCGGCTACTGGGCAAAACGGCCCTGCTGGATGAAATGCAAGGCCTGCCGGATTACCTGATCACTCCTCATGATGAACGTATGCGAGTAAGGCAGCACGATAAAGTCTCGCATGCCATCGACCTGGGTTCTGCTAACCGCAACCTTGCCGTCATTCGCTTCCGGAAACAGCAGCGAGAGGAAGGGATTGATCGTTTTATTGCCGGCAATCACGCCGGCTTCGAAATTGACCGTACCGAGGCGATTCGGCAAACTGTCTTGGTCCGTGCCAAGCTGCAATCCGGCCGGACCGTTCAGCAGATAAAACAAGCGCCAATTGCCGAGCTTATCGACAATCTCACTGCCCCGGTTCGGCGGCGCGAGCATCACCACGCGCCCCAGTTTATCGACCGCTTCCACTGACAGATAATAGCGGATCAAGATACCGCCCAAGGAATGCGTCAGGAAATGGATTCTTTTGACTTCGGCGGCTTCGCATTCCTTTACCGCCTGACCGATGCATTGCAGCGCCAGCGTCTCCGCTTTCTGCTGTGTCGAAGGATAGCTCGCATTGACGATTTTATAACCGTAACCCGCCAACACCCTACCCGCTTTGTCCATGCTGTGGAAAGTGCGCTTCAGGCCATGCAGTAAAACAATCGCTTCGGAATCTTTTTCAATCGTAGTCAAGGTAAAGTCTTTCATTCGCTTTCTTTGCCATCAATCCCACGACTCCATATAAACCGGCGCTTGTTGCTGGGTGTGCCGGCGCATTAAACACTGAAAAGATTTAACTGGGGAATTTACTCTCCGGCATTCGAGTCTTTCGCACATCTAGTGCATATACCCTGAATTTCAATCGCCTTGCTGTGCGCGATAAAATCCGCTTGCTCGATTTCGGTCGAAAGCGCGCTCATCACTGCGGGCGCAGGACGCTCTTCGACTTCGTGACAGTGCTTGCAGATCAGCAACAATTGCTCGTGCTGCTGTCCGGAACAGTTGCAGCCGATGAAGGCATTCAGGCTTTCGATCCGGTGAATCAGGCCCTGTTCGATCAAAAAATCGAGCGCCCGGTAAATCGTGGCTGGCTTGGCTTCCTGTTTCAAGGGCTTGATGCGGTCCAGCAGTTCATAGGCCTTGACCGCTTGATGGCTTTCCCAGATCAGTTTCAATACTTGCAGACGTATCGGCGTCAATTGGACGCCGCGCACGACGCAAATCTGTTCGGCGGTGTCCAGGGCGGCGCTGACGCATTTGGTATGATCATGTTTTACCGGAACATGCGCGGGCGATTGGGATAACGATCTCATGAGAAGGCGAATAAACTAACAAGCATGTGATAATATAACACAGATTGCCTTTTAATCGGTCGACCCGATTCACCGCACCTAACCCAGACATGAACATTCGCGATATTGAAGCTGTAAAAGACTATTTGTTAAACCTGCAGGATCAAATTTGCGCCGCTCTTGAGCAAGAAGAGGCCGAAGCACATTTTATTGAAGATCTTTGGGAACGCGCCGAGGGCGGCGGGGGTAGAACGCGCGTGTTGGCGGGAGGTTCTGTTTTTGAACAGGCCGGCGTCAATTTTTCGCATGTATCGGGCTTCAAACTGCCGCCGTCGGCGACCGCAAAACGGCCGGAACTGGCCGACCGGCAATTTCAAGCGATGGGCGTGTCGCTGGTCATTCATCCCCAAAATCCCTATGTACCCACATCGCATGCGAATGTGCGGTTTTTGATTGCCGAAAAACCCGGCAAAGCGGACGTCTGGTGGTTTGGTGGCGGCTTCGATCTGACTCCTTATTATCCGTTCAAGGAGGACGTGATCCATTGGCATCGGACCGCCAAGACGGCTTGTGAACCGTTCGGCGAAACGGTCTATCCAGTCTATAAAAAATGGTGCGACGAGTATTTCTATTTGAAACATCGCGGCGAAACGCGCGGCATAGGCGGACTGTTTTTCGACGATTTGAACGAATGGGGGTTCGAGAAAACATTTGCGTTTATGCAAAGCGTCGGCAACCATTATATTCCGGCCTATCTGCCAATCGTGCAGAAGCACAAGAACACCCCGTATGGCGACCGCGAACGCGAGTTTCAACTGTACCGGCGCGGACGTTATGTCGAATTCAATCTGGTCTATGACCGCGGCACGCTGTTCGGTCTGCAATCGGGCGGGCGCACCGAATCGATCCTGATGTCAATGCCGCCGGTTGCGCATTGGCGCTATAATTGGCGCCCCGAAGCGGGTAGCCCGGAAGCGGTGCTTTATGAGCAGTATTTAAAGCCGCAAGACTGGCTGGAAAGTTAATCCCTCCCTTGTTTTTGAAATTTAGGCTTGCGCAAGGCTTTCAGGCAACATAAGATAATTCCTCACGTTAAACCCATATTAAATGAACGAACTGTTAAATAAGGCATCTGCTTTTTCTAACCGTCGGGGCATTGAGAGGGGGAATTCATGACAGAGAGGCGACATGAATAAGATCACAAAGAACGGTAGCGATGGTCGACAAAACTACCGTATTTTTATGGTGATCAATTCGGTCGGCTATGTCGGCATCGCGGTTCATCTAGTCCTGATTCCACTGTTTTATTGGCTGGGTTTTCCCAGCTTGTCCTGCCTGAATATTTTCAGTTCGATGTTGTGGATCAGCGCGTGGATCGTGAATCAGCAAGGCCGGCACAATCCGGCCATTGTGCTGATGACGATGGAAGTAATGCTGCATACTCTGCTGGTCGTTCCCACGGTCGGATGGCAGGCTGGTTTTCAATATTATCTTTTTGCCGCGGTTCCATTCACACTGTTCAATAACAAGTTCGATGGCAAAGCGATCATTTTTGTTTCGATCGCGCTAGGCTTGGAGTTTATTCTGCTTAGCGTCTTTACCGGCGATCAACCGCCCAATCCGACACTTTCCGATGGACTGGTCAGACTGCTTGACCATGCCAATATCATCATTTCCTTTACCGCGCAGTGCATCATCAGCTATTACTTCCGCTTGGCGTCGATTAGCCTGGAACAGGAACTCGAGAATCAGGCTCATACCGATCCTTTGACCGGCTTGTACAATCGACGCAGAATGACCGATTTTTTGGTCGAGCAAGGCAAACTGTCGGCGCTCGAACAAACCACGTTATCGGTCGCTTTTGTCGATATCGACCATTTTAAGAAGATCAACGACAATTTCGGGCATGAATGCGGCGACGAGATTCTGAGATCAATCGCGGATTTCATAAAGCGACAATTGAGAAAAGAGGACACGCTTGCACGCTGGGGCGGCGAGGAATTCCTGCTGCTGTTACCGCATACCGACATCGACGGCGCGCGGGTGCTGGCCGAAAAAATCCGTAAAACGATCGCAGAGCATTATTTTCAGATCGGTGGTTGCGAATATGCGGTAACGTTGACAATCGGCCTTTGCGAACATCAAACCGAAAACCCGATAGAGGAAAGCATCAAATTCGCGGATATCGCGCTCTATCGGGGCAAACAGGCCGGGCGTAATCGGGTGATGTGTTATTCCTGATCAGCCGGTGGGGGGCATCTTGCGGAGGATTTTAGGCCTCGACCAGCAGGGCGAAGGTGTGCACCCAAACCAAGCTGTCCGGATTCCATTCCATCCCGGGATGCATTCTAATGATCAGTCCTTTATAAGTATCGAGATCGGGAAACCCTTCCGCCTGCGCATCGGCATCGGTCAAATCGCCCAAACGTTGGCGAACCAAACCGGTGACCACAAATTCCTGGCCGTCCAGAATGAATGTTTCGCCAGGCCAGCCATAAACGCCATCCCGGCGCTGTTGAGTTTTGGCGCCCGTTTTGGCCGCCTCAACGAGTCTCGGTTGAGTCACCAGACGATCGATCGAACAAGTTTTCTTCGGATACATTTCCATGCGCGTTACTCTAATTACGTGAAGTTTGGGGTAGACATGTACATGATAGTCTAATTCATAAATTTTTCATCCCGCGATTGTTTGCGGAAATCATTCTTTGCAACGGTGAACCCCATGAAAAGCGATCAGCTACATGCAGCACGCATTGAGATCGAGGATGCCTATCTGGGCGATGAAGCCCCTATTTCCGAGGCGCTTGCGCGTAATTTGCAGACTTATGACGCACTTGCCGCCGCCAATTTATCAAGGAGCCTGGTCTCCTCGGTCAGAGCCGAAAGCGGACGGCAATCGCTAATCGATACGCTGCTGCATGAGTATCAATTGAACACGCAGGAAGGCATCGTGCTGATGGAAATGGCCGAGGCTTTGCTGCGAATTCCGGATTCCGCGACTCAGGATGCTTTTTTGCAGGACAAATTGGGCTCTGTCGATTGGGGGCGACATCAGGCATTGCACGATACGCTGCTGGTCAAGCTTCTGACCGGCGCCTTGTCGGTGACGGGCCGAATTGAAAATCCGGAGAATGTTGGCGGCGCGTGGTTAACGAAGCTGAGCGCACCGCTCATCCGCTCTGCGGTCAAACGGAGTATGCAACTGTTGGCAAGCCACTTCGTTTTCGCCGAAACGATCGAGGACGCCATCAAAACGATCCGTTTACAGTCCGGCGTCCGTTATTCGTTTGATATGCTGGGCGAAGCCGCATTGACCGCGGCAGACGCCGAGCGCTATTTCCAGACTTACCAGCAGGCAATCGAGCATTTGGCGCAACTAGCCGCACATGACGATCTCTTCACGAATCCGGGCATTTCGATCAAATTGTCCGCGCTCTGTCCGCGTTACGAGCCGCTGCAAAAAAAACGCGCGGTCAACGAATTGAGCATTAAGCTGCTCGCGTTGGCGACACAGGCGCGGCGTGCCAACATCGGCCTGACTGTCGATGCGGAAGAATCGGAACGTCTGGATATGTCGCTGGATATTTTTTCCCAGGTGCTCGGCCATCCCGGACTTGCCGGCTGGCCGGGCTTCGGGTTGGCCGTGCAGGCTTATCAAAAACGCGCGCTGCCTATCATCCGCTGGCTGGCCGCGCTGGCTGAAAGCCATCAACGCCGGATTCCGGTCAGACTGGTCAAGGGGGCGTATTGGGATGGTGATATCAAACGCGCGCAGGAATCGGGGCTTGCGGGCTATCCGGTCTTTACCCGCAAGACCGCGACCGATGTATCGTATCTGGCTTGCGCAGAAACGCTTCTGGCTCACCCTGAAGCTTTTTATCCTCAATTCGCGACGCATAATGCGCATACGGTTGCGGCGATTTTAACCTTGGCGAAAGCGCACACGGGATTCGAATTTCAACGGCTGCACGGGATGGGAGGACCTCTTTATGAACGCCTGACGCAAACCCACGCCCTGCCCTGCCGAATTTATGCGCCAATCGGCAATTTTGATGATTTGTTACCGTATCTGGTCAGGCGCTTACTCGAAAACGGCGCGAATACGTCATTTTTGAATCGGGTTGAAAACCCGTCCTTCAGCGTGGACGAGATCGTCGCGGACCCTGTCGCAAGATTGCAGGAGCCGCATATACAGTTCGTTCAGCCTTCCGGTCTTTTCGGTCAGGAGCGGTTGAATTCGGCCGGAATCAATCTGAGTGATTCCAAAGTCATTACCGAATTCCAAGCCGATCTCGACGCCCTGGCCGGGCGATATTGGGAGGCATTTCCTCTGATCGACGGCAAGCCTTATCACAGTCAAAAACATCCGACATTCAACCCCTGCGATCTTCGCCGGCAAATCGGCCATGTGATGTACGCAGACTCGGAGGCAATCGGTAAAGCCGCCGACAGCGCATTGAAAGCTTTTAATGGCTGGCGGCTCAGGCCGGTTCAAGAACGCGTAGCCTGTCTGAAAAAAGCGGCGGATCTGTTGGAATTGTACCGGATTGAGTTGGTATCGTTGTGCGTGCGCGAAGGCGGCCGAACGATCAAGGATGCACTGGCCGAAGTGCGCGAAGCGGTCGATTTTTGCCGGTACTATGCGGCCGAGGCCGATAAACTGTTTGCTAAACCGATCCGGCTGCCGGGACCTACCGGGGAAGAAAATTATCTGGCGCGAACCGGGCGCGGCGCGATGGTCTGTATCAGTCCCTGGAATTTTCCGATCGCGATTTTTGTCGGGCAAATCGCGGCGGCGCTGGCCGCCGGCAATACCGTGATCGCAAAGCCTGCGACCCAAACCTCGCTGACCGCGATGCGCTGCGTGCAACTGTTGCATCAGGCCGGCATTCCGGGCGAGGTCCTGCAATTTCTGCCAGCCAATGGCGGCTTGACCGGCAAGCATTTATTGACCTTTCCCGGCATCGGCGGCGTCATCTTTACCGGCTCCACCGCGACCGCGCGCCTGATCAATCAGACCCTGGCGCAACAGCAAGCGGCCATCGTGCCGTTGATCGCCGAAACCGGCGGCCAGAACGCGATGATCGCAGACAGTTCCGCGCACGTCGAACAACTGGTCATGGATGCGATGGTTTCGGCCTTTAACAGTGCCGGCCAGCGTTGCTCCGCCCTGCGGGTGCTGTATGTTCAGGAGGAAATCGCGGATAAGGTGATTCAGCTTTTGATCGGCGCAATGCAGGAATTGACCGTCGGCGATCCCGGCCATTTGGCGACCGACATCGGGCCGATCATCAATGTCCACGCCGCCGGAGAACTGGCGGACCATATCGAAAGGATGCGGAGGCAGTCTAAAATTCTTTATCAAGTTTCTTTACACGACGATTTGGCTCAAGGCAATTTCTTTCCTCCCAGCCTGATCGAAATCAGCGGCATCCAACAACTCGAACGGGAAGTGTTCGGCCCGGTTTTGCATGTGGTCCGATATCGTGCGGATAAATTGGCGCAGGTGATCGAGAGCATCAATGCAAGCGGCTACGGGTTGACATTAGGCATACACAGTCGAATCAACAGCCATATTCAAGCGATTATCGAACGAGCCCGGGCCGGCAATATTTATGTCAACCGGAACATGATCGGTGCGGTGGTTGGTGTGCAGCCGTTTGGCGGGATGGGGTTGTCCGGGACCGGACCGAAAGCCGGCGGTCCCGATTATCTGCGCCGGTTGGTATCAGAGCAAACGGTGACGATCAACAGCGCGGCGGTCGGAGGCAATGCGGCCTTGTTATCCAAAACTTTGCTTTAAATGCTAGATCGACTGTCAATCAACGTTGAAAATTTTCCACCTGGGGTAGATATTTCCCAGGGTGAGGTGCGCCAGGAAAAAATGTCAGATATTGGTTGAATCTACATTTGCCGACTTGTTCCGCTTACCAGATTATAAAAATATTTGGATTCACGATGAAAAGCGGTTCAAGATAAGAATTAGCGCTATCGGCCAACTCCGGCCCTTTGCGACTGCCAAGTGCAGACTTTCGATTTGCACTTTGTCAGATTCAAATGAGGATAATTTTTGAAGCCGCCAGATCAAGCCTCAACGCTCCATACCATCAGGTTTCTTCCTCCTCTTCTTTTTGTATCGCTTGCAATGACAGCGACCCGAGCCCTCCGCTCTTGGCGCCGCCCGACTCCTCGGGCTTGGCCGAAGCCGAACCTATGCCTTCACTCAGATTGATCTTCAGTTTCAAATTGTTCGGTGAATCGGAGTTTTGCAGGGCCTCGTCGAGCGAAATTACGCCCGACTTGTAAAGCCGCAGCAAGTGGCTGTCGAAGGTCTGCATGCCGATATTCTCGGATTTTTCCATCGCCTCCTTGATGCTGTGCACATCGCCTTTTTGGATCAGATCGCGGACCAGCTGCGTGCCCAGCAAAATCTCGATCGCGGCGACGCGCTTACCGTCGACCGTCGGCACCAGACGCTGCGAGACGAACGCCTTCAGATTCAGCGACAGATCGAGCAACAATTGATTGCGGCGTTCTTCCGAGAAAAAATTGATGATACGGTCCAACGCTTGGTTCGCATTATTCGCGTGCAGGGTAGACAGACAGAGATGCCCGGTTTCGGCGAAAGCCAGGGCATGTTCCATGGTTTCCTGGCTGCGGATTTCACCGATCAGAATCACGTCCGGTGCCTGCCTCAGGGTATTTTTCAACGCATCCTCATAGCTTAAGGTATCGACGCCGACTTCGCGCTGGTTGACCAGCGATTTTTTGTGCGGATGGATGTATTCGATCGGGTCCTCGATCGTGATGATATGGCCGGACGCATTCGAATTACGATGGTCGATCAGAGCGGCCAGCGACGTCGATTTGCCTGAGCCGGTGCCGCCGACGAACAGGATCAGGCCGCGCTTTTCCATGATCGTTTTTTTCAAGACGTCCGGCAGGCCGAGCTTGTCCGCATTCGGGATGTCCACCTTGATATTGCGGATCACCAGCGCGAAGCTGTTGCGTTGCTTGAAGATGTTGACCCGGAAGCGGCCGATGCCGGGCTCCGAAAGCGCCAGATTCAGTTCGGGCACATGCTCAAAGGCTTTTTGCTGGTCTGCGTCCATCAGGCCGTAGGCGATTTCTTTGATCCTCTCCTTGGACAGTTTGATATTTTCCAAAGGCTTCAAAGCTCCCTGAAATTTAGCCGCCGGCGGCGCATCGGTCGTCAGATAGAGATCGGAGCCGTCGTGTTGCACCAAAATTTTTAAATAATCTTTGAATTCCATAGTCGTTTATCGGATAGCAATTGGGTTCTGACTAGGATTCAGTTTAGGTTAACTCCTCGATAAGTGAAGCCACGTTCAAAAATTACCGGGTATAATAAGAGTTTTTTGATTGAAACAAGATGAGCACACAACGCAAAGCCGTCGCGCTGATTTCCGGCGGCCTGGATTCGATGCTGGCCGCGAAAACGATCATGGACCAGGGCGTCCATGTCGAAGGCATCAATTTTTTCACCGGCTTTTGTGTGGAAGGTCATACGCATGCGATCCGGGAAAAGGACCGCAGCAAACCGAAGCGCAACAATTCGCTTTGGGTCGCCGAGCAACTCGGCATCAAGCTGCACATCGTGGATGTGATCGAAGAATATAAAAATGTGCTGATCAATCCGAAGCACGGCTACGGCGCGCATTTGAACCCCTGCCTGGACTGCAAGATTTTCATGGTCAACAAGGCCCGGCAATGGATCGCCGAAAATGGTTTCGACTTCATTATCACCGGCGAGGTGATCGGCCAGCGGCCGATGTCGCAGCGTAAGGCCACGATGCCGATCGTCGCGAAGGAATCGGGCGCCGACGACCTGTTGCTGAGGCCCTTGTGCGCGAAGAATCTGGCGCCGACGCTGCCGGAGCGCGAAGGCTGGGTCGACCGCGCCAAACTGCACGATTTCAACGGCCGTTCGCGCAAGCCGCAGATAGAAATGGCCGAGCGCCACGGTTTTCACGATTATTCGCAGCCGGCCGGCGGCTGCTGCTTTTTGACCGACAAGAAATATTCGGCGAAGCTGGTCGATTTGTGGCAGTCGCACGGCCACAAGGATTACGAGCTCGACGACGTGATGCTGCTGAAGGTCGGCCGTCACATCCGCCCTGCCCGCCATTTCAAACTGATCGTCGCGCGCGAGGAAGGCGAAGGCCGCTTTTTGCAGGGCTATCAAAAAGAGTTCATCAGCATGCTGGCATCGAGCCATAGTGGCCCGTTGGTGTTGATCGACGGCACGCCCTCCGCGGAAGATTTGTATCTGGCCGCCGGCATCACCGCCCGCTACGGCCAGGGCCGCGATGCGGAGCAAGTCGATGTCACTGTCACGGATAAGGACGGCTCGGAGCGAATGATCCAGGTCAAGCCACTTGCGAAAGACATGCCGCAGGAATGGTTTATATGATCCGTGAAACCCTGAACGCGCGGCGGCTTTTGTGTCCGCTGCCGGTAATCCGCACCCAAGACAAGATCAAACATATGCAGCCCGGCGACCAGCTGGAAGTGATATGCACCGATCCCGGAGTGATGCAGGACATTCCGGCCTGGAGCCGGATTCATGGCCACACGGTGCTCGAAACGCGCAGCGGCGATCATGAATATGTGATTCTCCTGGAAGTCGGCGGGCAAGCCGGATAGCAATCATCCGGGCGGCCATGGTAGCCGCCCTTTCTTCTGATTTATTTTTAACCAATAATGGGAAATCCCCCGGCTCTGCCGGGGAGACAGCAAAAGTTTGACAATAAGAGGAGTCCATCAGGAAACTGACTACCGTGAACCGCCAAGCACACGATAGAGGAGA
>NZ_JAXUHN010000067.1:0-63822 GCF_035916875.1 Methylomicrobium sp. Wu6 | reverse complement strand
CGGGAGAAGGCTGGGATGAGGGGATCAAAATAAAGTATTTTTCCTTATTTTTGATCCTCCTCACCCCAACCCTCTCCAGCAGGAGAGGGAGCTTTCTTCTTAACTTAACGGCATTGGGGAGCGAGGGACTTGCCGTTTTTTACTTCCGCCTTTAGCCTGCCTGCTTGCGCTTGACCTCGACAATATTCGGCAAACACCCGATCCGGTTCAATATCTGGCTCAACTGGCCGATATTTTCGATTTGAATGGTCAGATTCAGGTCGGCCGAAAAATCGGGATGCGTATTCAATGACGCATTCGAGATATGAATTTTCGAGTGCGCCAACACCTGAGTCACGTTGTTCAATAAGTCTTTCGCGCTTTGTGCATGAATGACGATCGGCACCGAATAATAGGATTTGTCGCTGCCCCATTCGACCTGAATCAATTGCGTCTGCTTTTCGGGGCTCAATTGCAAAATATTCTCGCAATTGCTGCGATGAACGATGATGCCTTTTTTGTGCGAGATATAGCCGATGATGTCGTCGCCCTGCACCGGCGAGCAGCAGTGCGCGAACGAGGTCAGCACATGATCGATGCCAGCAACCGTCACCGCTGATTTCGGGGTCTGCTTTTTTTGCTGGACCCTAGTCGGAACTTCCAGCTCGGGGATTTTGAAAAATGCGGCAAGTTGGCGGCTGGTGATGTCGCCACGGCCAATCGCTTCGAGCAGTTTGTCCTTCTCCGGTTGCTTGAAATGCTTGGTCAGATCGTTCAGATTGACCAGTTTTACGCCGAGCCGTTGTACTTCCCTGTCCAAAATCGTCTTGCCGGTCGCGATGTTCTGCGTCATTTGCTGATTTTTGAACCAGCTCTTGACCCGGCCGATCGCATGCGGAGATTTCAGATAGCCGAGGTTCGGATCGATCCAGTTATGATTCGGGCCGCCTTCTTTCGCGGTCAGGATTTCGATCTGTTCGCCCGACTTCAAGACATATGTCAACGGCGTGATACGTCCGTTCACTTTGGCGCCGCGGCAGCGATGGCCTATTTCGGTGTGAATCGCATAGGCGAAATCGAGCGGCGTGGAGCCTTTGATCAGATCGATCAGTTTTCCGGCCGGAGTCAACACATAAACGCGGTCCGAAAACAATTCGCTTTTCAAGCCTTCGGCCAGCGTTTCGTCGGCGTCTTTTTCTTCCAGTAGCTTGCGCAAGGACGCGATGTTTTTTTCGATCGCGGCGTTGTGCTTGCCGCCTTCCTTGTACGACCAGTGCGCGGCGACTCCCATTTCAGCGAACTCGTGCATTTCGCGCGTGCGAATCTGCACCTCGATTCGATTGCCGTCGGTGTCGATGATCACGGTATGCAGCGACTGGTAGCCGTTTTCCTTCGGATTGGCGATATAATCGTCGAATTCCTTCGGAATCGTCTGCCACAGGCTATGCACGATGCCGAGCGCGGTGTAGCATTGGGTTAGGTTAGCCACGATCACGCGCACCGCTAACAGATCGTAAAGCTCGTCGATGCCTAACTGCTTGCGCTGCATCTTTTTCCAGATACTATAGATATGTTTCGGGCGGCCGTAGACTTCGGCGCCCATGCCTTCCTGGCTCAGAGCGGATTGCAATTGCGCGATGAACTGGTCCACGCAGCGTTCGCGCTCTACTCGTTTATCGGCGAGAGACTTCGCGATGCTTTTATAAACTTGCGGTTCCAGATAACGGAACGCCAGGTCTTCAAGTTCCCATTTGAACTGATGAATCCCCATCCGGTTCGCGATCGGCGAATAAATGTCGAGCGTTTCGCGGGCGATGAAATGGCGCATTTCTTCCGATTCCTTAGCGAGATTGCGCAGCCGTTTGATTCGATAAGCCAGTTTGATTAGCACCGCGCGCACGTCGTGCGTCATCGACAGCAGCATCCGGCGCAGGATTTCGGTCTGGTTCGGCTGATGCGTCATCTCGGGCGTATAAACGGACAATTTGTTCAACCAGTTGACATCGTTGACCAAGGAGTCGACCGTTGCGCCAAAGCGGCCGGCAATGTCCGGACGAGGTTTCAGTGCGCCCAGTCGAGGATCGCTTAAAATAGCTGCTAGCGTGGTTTTCAGATCGACATGAAAATCCGTTAAAATAGCCGCCACTTCATACCCCTTTGGACGGTGATACTCAGGATCGTCGGGAATTTGGGCGATGACGGCAAGCGCATGGTTGATCTGTTCACGGTCAACTTCGGAAAACCCGTCTAGCAGTGATTTGTTGGGATCGTTTTTTTTCGTCATCGTACGGAAAATGCAAGAAAGGCCGCGCGGGCTCTTGGCTAGATGATCGGGGGGATTAAGCAGGCGGCTTCGCCAGTTTAGTCAATTTCTTTACCAATGATAAAACGAATAAAATGAAAATTACAGTGTTCGGTAGCGGTTATGTTGGCCTGGTGACGGGCGCCTGTATGGCGGATGTCGGCAACCATGTGATTTGTATGGATATTGATGAGAATAAGGTGGCCAAATTGCAGCAGGGCATCATTCCCATCTTTGAACCGGGTCTCGACGCGATGGTAAAGGAAAATCAGGCTTCGGGGCGCCTCAAATTTACTTCCGATGCAAAGGAAGCGGTCGCGCACGGCGTGTTTCAATTCATCGCGGTCGGCACCCCGCCCGATGAAGACGGCTCGGCCGATTTGCGCTATGTGTTGGCTGTTGCGGAGAGCATCGCCGAACACATGAACGAATATCGGGTCGTGGTCGACAAATCGACCGTGCCGGTGGGCACCGCCGACAAGGTCAAGGCCCGGATCGAGGACGTGCTGGCGAAACGCGGCGAGAAGATCGAATTCGACGTGGTCTCGAATCCCGAGTTTTTGAAGGAAGGCGCGGCGCTGAACGATTTTATGCGTCCCGACCGGATCATCATCGGCGTGGACAATCCGCGCACCGCGGAATTGCTGAAAGCACTGTATGCGCCGTTCAACCGCAGTCGCGAGCGGATCATCACGATGGACGTGCGTTCGGCCGAATTGACCAAATATGCGGCGAATGCGATGCTCGCGACCAAAATCAGCTTCATGAACGAACTCGCGAATCTGGCCGAATATCTGGGCGCGGATATCGAGCAGGTACGTCAGGGTATCGGTTCGGACAGCCGGATCGGCTACAGCTTCATCTACCCGGGCTGCGGCTATGGCGGCTCCTGTTTCCCGAAGGATGTAAAGGCGTTGGAGCGTACCGCGAAAGAACTGGGCTATCATGCCGAATTGCTGAACGCGGTTGAAAACGTGAACAGCCGACAAAAAAATCGCTTGTTCGAAAAAATCAGCCGACATTATCAGGGCGAACTCGAAGGCAAGGTGATTGCGCTCTGGGGGCTCGCCTTCAAGCCCGACACCGACGACATGCGCGAGGCGCCGAGCCGGGTCGTGATCGAAAACCTTTGCCGGGCCGGCGCTACCGTGCAGGCCTATGATCCCGAAGCGCTCGTCGAAGCCAAGCGGATTTACGACGATAATCCGCATTTGAGACTATGCACATCGCCTCAAAACGCCTTGGAGAATGCCGATGCGCTGGCCATCGTCACCGAATGGAAGGAATTCAGAAGCCCCGATTTCGATGCCCTCGGCCGCGCGCTACGCGACAAGGTCATTTTCGACGGCCGCAACATGTACGAACCGGAGTTTGTGCGCCGCAGCGGATTGGCCTATTATGCGATAGGCAGACCTTAAAAAATGCTGTTATGATTAAACTCATGCAGGGTACGCTGTGCGTACCCTTTCCAGCCGTCCAGCCCGCATGCTGCCATTCATTTCTTCGGAAGAACCCAACTACGTAACGCTCAAATGACTAAACAAGAAAAATCCCTCGCGATGACCGTGCTGATGACGCCGGACATGGCCAATTTCGCCGGCAACGTGCATGGCGGCTCGTTGTTGAAAATGCTCGATCAGGTGGCCTATGCCTGCGCGGCGAAATATTGTAAAAACTATGTCGTAACGGCCGCCCTCGACCAGGTGTTTTTCAAGGAAAACATCAATGTCGGCGATCTGGTCACGTTCTATGCGCACGTGAATCATGTCGGGCGCTCGTCGATGGAAGTCGGCATCAAAGTGGTCGCCGAAAACTTGACCACGCACGAAAAGCGGCATACGACCTCTTGCTACTTTACGATGGTCGCAATCGATGGCCATGGACACAGTATCGAAGTACCCCAATTAATTCTCGAAACCGATATCGAAAAACAACTGTTCAAGGATGCGGAACAGCGCAAAAAATGCCGCGAGGAATTACTCGAAAAAAACCGCGCTATTCGCGTCGATCTGCCGGAGGGACTGCTCTAAGTGGGTTTGCAGGACAATTTCGAACAACTGCCGCTGAAGGAGTTCGCCGAGAAAGCTTACCTCGATTATTCGATGTATGTGATCCTGGACCGGGCGTTGCCACACATCGCCGACGGTCTGAAGCCGGTGCAACGCCGCATCGTCTATGCAATGTCGGAACTCGGCCTGACCGCGCTGGCCAAATATAAAAAATCCGCGCGCACGGTCGGCGACGTGCTCGGTAAATACCATCCGCACGGCGATTCGGCCTGCTACGAAGCAATGGTGTTGATGGCGCAGAATTTTTCGTACCGTTATCCGCTGATCGACGGCCAGGGCAATTGGGGATCGCCCGACGATCCGAAATCGTTCGCGGCGATGCGTTACACCGAATCGCGCCTGACCCAATACGCGCAGACCTTGCTTAGCGAACTTGGGCAGGGCACGGTCGAATGGACCGACAATTTCGACGGCACGTTGAAAGAGCCGGAACTGTTGCCGGCCAGGCTGCCGAATGTGCTGCTGAACGGCACGATGGGCATAGCGGTCGGCATGGCGACCGACATTCCGCCGCACAATCTAAGGGAGGTCGCGGCCGCCTGTATCCTGCTGCTCGACGAGCCGGACAGCACGCTCGAGCAGCTTCTTGAACGCATCCAAGGCCCCGATTATCCGACCGAGGCCGAAATCGTCTCCTCGAAAGACGACATTCGCAAGATGTATATCAACGGCGGCGGCTCGATCAAGATGCGCGCGAAATACGAAGTCGAAGACGGCACTATCGTGATCACCGCGCTGCCGTATCAGGTCTCCGGCTCCAAGCTGATGGAGCAGATCGCCGCGCAAATGCTCGCGAAAAAACTGCCGATGATCGAAGATTTAAGGGACGAGTCCGATCACGAGAATCCGACCCGCCTGTTGGTGATTCCGAAATCGAAACGCACCGATACCGAGGCGGTAATGTCGCATCTGTTCGCGACCACCGATCTCGAAAAAAGCTATCGGGTCAATATGAACATGATCGGCCTGGACAACCGGCCTAGGGTCAGGGATTTGCGCGAGATTCTGGTCGAATGGCTGGCCTTCCGCACCGAGACGGTCAGAAAACGCTTGCAGCATCGCCTGGACAAGGTGTTGGCGCGCCTGCACATTCTCGAAGGCCTCTTGATCGCCTATCTGAATATCGACGAGGTGATCGCGATCATTCGCCAGGAAGAGCATCCGAAACCGGTGCTGATGGAACGATTCGGCATTAGCGATATTCAGGCCGAGGCAATATTGGAGCTGAAGCTGCGTTATCTCGCCAAGCTCGAGGAAATGAAAATCCGCGGCGAACAGGACGAACTGCAAGCGGAGCGCGCCGCGCTTGAAAAAACATTGGGCTCGCCGCGCCTTCTGAACCGGTTGATTCGCAAGGAGCTCGAACGCGACGCGGAAAAATATGGCGACGACCGCCGTTCCCCGATCGTCGAGCGCGAAGCCGCGCAGGCGATGGAAACGACGCAACTGATCAACAATGAACCGTTGACCGTGATCCTGTCGCAAAAAGGCTGGATCAGGGCCGCAAAAGGCCATGATTTCGATGTCGAGAGCTTGAACTACCGCGCTGGAGACGGTTTTTTGGAAGCGGTCAAATGCCGCTCGACGCAGCCGGTTTATCTGCTCGATTCGACCGGTCGCGCCTACAGCACGACCACGCACGATCTGCCGTCGGCCAGAACCCAGGGCGAACCGTTGACCGGCCGCCTGAATCCGCCGCCTGGCGCGCTGTTCGCACACCTACTGGCCGGCAATCCCGACGATTGGTATCTGGTCGCAAGCGATTACGGCTATGGCTTCCGGGTGCAGTTGAAGGAACTGTATAGCAAGAACAAGGCAGGGAAAGTCCTGCTGACCTTGCCCGAAGGCGCCAAAGTGATCAGGCCCGCCGAACTTCGCAGCGAATCCGACAGGCTCGCGGTCGTGACCCTGCAGGGGCGGCTGCTGATCTTTCCGGCGCAGGAACTGCCTGAACTGGTCAAAGGCAAGGGCAACAAACTGATCCAGATTCCTGCGGACGATCTTGCGGGCGGCAAGGACGCCGTGATTGCGGTCGCCGCTCTGCCCGAAGGCGGCCAGTTGAAAATCCTTGCCGGCAAACGGCCGTTGACCCTGAAGGGAGCGGACATCGAACACTATTCGGGCGCGCGCGCGAAACGCGGCCTGCATCTGCCGCGAGGCTTTCAGCGGGTCGATGCGATGGAGGCCGAATGACCGAAAATGGTGGGCAAGGTGGCTTCGATGGCTGAAACCAACCCGACACTCGGCTTCATCGGCATCGGCCTGATGGGCAAGCCGCTGACCTTGAGGCTTTTGCAGCACGGCTTTCGGGTCAAGGCCTGGAACCGCAGCCCGGAGAAACTCCAACCCGTCGTCGTGGCCGGCGCGGAGGCTAGCGCGAGCATTGCCCAACTGGTGCGCGCTTCCGATGTGGTGATCACCTGTCTGGCCGACACCCAGGCGGTCGAATGGGCACTGCATCAGGGCATCATCGATCACGGCGCGCCGGGTAAGCTGGTGATCGACCTGTCCAGCATCGATCCGAACAAAACGAGGGAATTTGCGGCCCTGCTGCACGAAAAATGCGACATGGGCTGGGTCGATGCACCGGTCTCGGGCGGAGTTAGCGGTGCGGAACAAGGCACGCTCGCGATCATGGCGGGCGGCCGCCCCGAGCATATCGATACCGCGCGCCGGGTGCTGAAACCGTTGTATAAACAGTTGACCCACATGGGCCCGGTCGGCAGCGGCCAGACCACCAAGATCTGCAATCAGATGATCGTCAGCTGCAACATGCTGGTGATCGCCGAAATGATCGCGCTGGCCAAGGAGGCCGGCGTCGACGCGGAAAAGATCCCGGCCGCGCTGGCCGGCGGCTTCGCCGACTCGAAGCCCTTGCAGATCGCGGGACCCGAAATGGCGCTCGAACTTTTCGAGCCGGTCAAATGGCGGGTCAAGACCTTGTTGAAGGATTTGCGGATGGCGACCGACTTGGCCAGACAACTCGACCAGGCGCTGCCGATGTCGAGCCTCGCCGCGCAGCTGATGCAACTGCATGGCAGCAAAGGCTATCTGGAGCAGGACCCGGCAACCCTGATCAAACTTTACCGGCACGACTAATGCCGCGTTTCTCCGCGAACCTGAGCATGCTGTTTACCGAAGTCGATCTGATCGACCGCTTCGAGGCCGCGCGTGCAGCAGGTTTTAAGGCCGCCGAGATTCAGTTTCCGTATGACCTCGACGTGGAGACGATTCGGCGGAAATTGGTCGAGCAGGATCTGCGACTGGTCCTGTTCAATGTGCCGGCCGATGATTTGTTGCTGGGCGGCGAAGGGCTGGCCTGCGTGCCGGAAAAACAGGGGATGTTTCGAGAAGCGCTGGCGCTGGCTGTAGACTATGCAAAGGTGTTGCGGCCCGACGCGGTTAATGTATTACCTGGCCGCTGCCTCGATTCAGCGCGCCAGACTGAATATCTGAGCACCTTCAAACAGAATCTTGGCCTGGCCGCCGATGCGTTCTCGCCCTTAGGCATCAAGACGGTATTTGAAGCGATCAACAGCCTCGACATGCCGGGTTTCATCGTCGATACCGGCGCGAAGATGCTGGCGGTTCAGGACGAACTGCAACGGTCCGATATTTTCCTGCAATACGACATCTACCACATGCTCAGGATGAGCGAGAAACCAGCCGAGTTTATCCTGCGGCATGCCCGGCGCATTGGCCATATTCAGTTCGCGGATTGTCCTGGCCGCGGCCAGCCCGGCACCGGAACCGCCGATTGGGCGGCGCTATTTTCGGCGATCGACCAATCCGGCTATGACGGCTGGACCGGGGCCGAATACAAGCCTAGCGGGGCAACTTCGACAACTCTTGGCTGGTTCAATCATTACGATAATCGGTAATCCCCCAAAACGGTACGCGATACATTCTACATGGCTATCTTAAACGGAACGAACGCGTTAAGATAAATTCATCGATACCGCATCGTCATTCGAGGCAGACCATGAACCAGCCCGCGCAGCGCATCGCGACCTACGAAGACCTCTTCGATTTGCCCGACCATCTGATCGGCGAAATCATCCACGGCCAACTGATCACCCAACCCCGGCCGGCGCCCAAACATGCTTTGGCGAGTTCCGGCCTTGGCATGAAATTCGGCGATCCGTTTCAATACGGACGCGGCGGCCCCGGCGGCTGGTGGATCATGGACGAGCCGGAACTGCATTTGGGACCGCATATTCTGGTTCCCGACCTCGCCGGCTGGCGGCGGGAACGCATGCCGACGCTGCCCGACGAGGCCTATTTCAGCCTAGCTCCCGACTGGGCCTGCGAAGTGCTATCGCCCGGCACCGCGCGCACCGACCGCGCCGTCAAAATGCCGCTTTACGCCGCGCAACTGGTCAACTGGCTCTGGCTGCTCGACCCCGATATTCGCACGCTGGAAGTGTACAGTTTATCCGACGGCCATTGGTTGCTCGAAGGCACCTGGAAGGACGACGATGCCGTGCGTGCGGTACCGTTTGAAGAAGTGACTTTGCAGTTGGATGATTTGTGGGCACCGGAGGCCAGGCAGCCGAATGTAAAATGAAAAGCAGGTAGGGCTTTTCCTCTATAAAAATTATGATTTTGAGTAGGGTGCGCACCGCGCACCATTCAATAGTTCTGTGTATCTACTCGGTTGCCAAAGTTTTTGTCGTGATTTGACATCAAAAAAGGGGCGCAATGCGCCCCCTACATGGCTGGGACTTCTTAAGCAGTCAATTTCAGATATTTTTGATACAAAGACTCCTTGTTCTCCGGGTGCGCGGGATCCTTGTCGATGCAATCGACCGGACAGACCGCCATGCATTGCGGCTCGCCGTAATGGCCGACGCATTCGGTGCACAGCTCCGGGTCGATCACATAAAACTCCTCGCCTTGGGAAATGGCGCCGTTTGGGCATTCCGGCTCGCAGACATCGCAATTGATGCATTCGTCGTCGATTTTAAGAGCCATGTCGGTTACTTCTCCTGCTTTTAACTAAATTTTTCGATTAAACGCTGATGCACCAACTCGGGTACGAAGCTCGATACATCCCCTTTCAGTTGTGCTATCTCTCTGATCATGCTGGATGAAATAAATTCATATTGCTCGGCCGGGGTTAAAAACACCGTTTCGAGTTCCGGCGCCAGGCGGCGGTTCATGCCGGCCAGTTGAAATTCGTATTCAAAATCGGAGACCGCGCGCAAGCCTCGTAATATCACATTGGCGCCTTTCTTCCGGGCGAATTCGACCAACAAGGTATCGAAACCGCTGACCTCGACATTCGGAAATTCGGTGGTGACCGCAGTGGCAAGCTCGACCCGTTCGGCCATCGAAAATAAGGGCGTCTTGCCTTTGTTCAGCGCGACTGCGACGATGATCCCGTCGTAAAGACGGGACGCCCTGGCAATCAAATCCAGATGCCCGATCGTGATCGGGTCGAAGGTGCCGGGGTAAATCGCGGTGATTTTCATGGGGAGTGGGGATTTTAAAATCCGCGATTTTAACCCAAGTTGCCGCTCAACGGAATTGGCGTTTTTGAAGCCAGGACCTCATGCGCGTGAGGAAGGCGGTATCCCGCTCCATGAATGGACAGTTCGCGTCCATTCATGGGACCTCAACATTACGCGGCAATGCCGTTATGTCTGAGCAGCGCGTCGATTGTCGGCTTGCGGCCCCGGAATTTGACGAACAAGTCCATCGCGTCTTCGCTGCCGCCTTTTTCCAGAATCTGGGTCAAAAACGCATTGCCGGTTGCCGGGTCGAAAATGCCTTTTTCCTCGAACAGCGAAAACGCGTCGCTGGACAACACTTCCGCCCATTTATAGCTGTAATAGCCGGCCGCATAGCCGCCCGCGAAAATGTGCGAGAAACCGTGCGCGAAGCGATTGAAGGCCGGCGGCTGTACGACCGAGACCTGTGCTCGAACCTGGTTCAGGGTTTCGTAGATGCGCCCGCCCTTATTTGGATCATAGTCGCGGTGTATGCGGAAATCGAACAGACTGAATTCGAGTTGCCGTACCATCAGCATGCCGGCCTGAAAATTCTTCGCCGCGATCATCTTGTCGAACAACGCATCGGGCAAGGGTTCTCCGGTTTGATAATGGCCGGACATCAAGGCCAGCGCGTCTTTTTCCCAGCACCAGTTTTCCATGAACTGGCTCGGCAATTCGACCGCGTCCCATTCGACGCCGTTGATGCCCGATACGCCGAGGTGGTCGACGCGGGTCAGCATATGTTGCAGGCCGTGTCCGAACTCGTGAAACAGCGTCGTGACTTCGTCGTGCGTCAACAGCGCGGGTTCATTTCCAGTGGGTGGGGTGAAGTTGCAGGTCAGATAGGCGACCGGCGTTTGCACAGAGCCGTCGATTTTTTTGCGGCCGACGCAATCGTCCATCCAGGCGCCGCCGCGTTTTTTCGGGCGCGCATACAGGTCGATGTAGAACTTGCCGCGCAGATCGCCATTCTGGTCGGTAATTTCGAAAAAGCGCACATCGGGGTGCCAGGTGTCGAAGTCCTGAATCTCGGAAATTTGTAAACCATACAGTTTTTCGACCACCGCGAACAGGCCGGGCAGGACTTTGGTGACCGGGAAATAAGCTTTTACTTCCTCTTGCGATAATTGATAAAAATGCTGGCGCATTTTCTCGGAAAAATAACTGATGTCCCAGGTTTGCAGGTCGTTCACGCCGTAATAGTTTTGGGCGAATTCGCGCAGTTCGGCCAAATCCCTGCGCGCCTGCCGCCAGGATTTGTCGGCAAGGTCTTCAAGAAAACCCATCACATCATCGGGTTTGTCGGCCATCTTGGTCGCCAGCGACAACTCGGCAAAATTGTCGAAACCGAGGAGGCGCGCTTTTTCATGGCGCAGCGCGAGAATCTTTTCCATGCTTTCGCTGTTGTCCCACTGTCCCGCATTCGGACCTTGATCGGAGGCGCGGGTCGCGTAGGCTTCATAATGCTCGCGGCGCAGTTCGCGGTTATCCGCATAAGTCATCACCGCGTGATAAGACGGAAATTGCAGCGTGATCATCCAGCCTTCCTGTCCGTTTTGCTCGGCGGTTTGCCGGGCTCCGGCCAAGGCCGAAGCGGGCAGGCCGGTCAGGTCGAGTTCATTCATGATCAATTTCGACCAGGCGTTGGTTGCGTCGAGTACGTTTTCTTCAAAACTGCTCGCAAGTTGGGATAATTCCTGGCTGATTTCCTTGTAGCGCAGTTTTTTTTCAGCATCGAGATCGATGCCGGACAAATGGAAATCGCGCAGTGCGTTTTGAATGATTTTTTGTTGGGCAATATCGAGCGTAGGATACTCGGCGCTGCCTTCGATCGCCTTGTAAGCTTTAAACAAGGCCTCGTTTTGTCCCATCTCGGTCGCATAAGCGCTGAGTTTCGGCAGGCAGGCGTTGTAGGCTTCGCGGAGAGCGTCGCTATTGAGCACTGAATTCATGTGGCTGACCGGCGACCAAGCCTTACTGAGCCGATCTTCGGCGTTTTCGATCGGCTCGACCAGATTTTTCCAGGTGTAATCGCTCGTTGCGGTCAGGCAATTTTCAACTGTCGCGCGCGCCTCGGCCAGTAACTGGTCGATCGCAGGTTCGATGTGCTCGGGTTGAATTTGGGAAAACAGCGGCAGTTCGGTCGCGGCCAATAATGGATTGCTCATGGGGTGTCCTGTGATGAAAGCGGTTTCGCGCCATTATAAGGCAGCATGCTGAAATTTGCCGTATTGGCGATCAGCGCTCTTTCGGCAGCGATTTCTTCGGCCAATGCATTTTTTTGATGCCGATTGAGCTTTTGGTTTTAATCAAAAATCGCCGATTGAAAATTTTTTGCCGCATCCAGTCCCTTGATCGTGGACTTGTTGCCGATGCCGGTCAATTTGGTTCCTGTCAGATTGGCGCCGGTCAAATCGGCGTCTTCGAGATGGCTGCCGGACAGATCGGCGCCGCTCAAATCGGCGCCGGTCAAGTCCGCGCCGGATAAATCGACACCGAACAGCACGGCGCTTTTCAGCAGGCTGCCGCGCAAATTCGCATGCCGCATCAATGCACGGCTCAGATCGGCATGGCTCAGATCGGCGCCCGCTAGATTGACGTTATTCAAACTGACCCGCATCAGCCCCATTGGCTGATTCTTCATGTCCGCGCCCCAATTCGCATGCGCCAGATTGGCATGGCTCAGATTGGATCTATCCAGATTCGCAATGATGCGGCTGCCAGCCAGATTGGCATTGCTGAGATCGGCGTTCATGATCGATACGCCGAAAATACTGGTGTTGGACAGGTCGGCCCCGGACAAATTGATTTGGGTCATCACGGTCAAATCCAGATTCAGTCTCGATAAATTGCTGTGGCTCAAATTCGCCCGGCGCAGATCGGCGCCCCATAAGTCCGCACTCCGAAAATCCAGATGGGATAAATCCAGCCCGGTCAAATCCTTGCGCCGTAATTCGGCGGGATGATTTTTGCCGGCCGCGGCGAGCCGTTTTTCAACCTCGGCGCGGTCAAAATCGGCCGCAACAACCGTTCCGCAAAAGCAAAGCGCCAGCAGTCCGGACCACACATATCGGATATTCATATCGGCAAACTCCAGAGAAGTGAGAAATTGATTCCGTGGGCAACTCTAGCGCCGGATGCGCCGGATTGCAACCGCGAATGCGAAGCGATTCCACACCTCTTCCGATGGCTACTATCGCCTGGATGCTCAATATTTCAAGGGCAAAATCGGCTCAATACCTTCATATTCGGCGGTCGGGTGATGTTTGGATATTTTTTCGGTGATCTCGACGATACGACCCATCGGAATGTCGACCAACACCAGCAGTTCACCTTTTTCGATCGCTTTTTCGAATTGTTTGAGTTTCGAATTGCCTGAATTCATGCCGGCCAGACCGCCCATCAGCGAGCCTATCGTGGCGCCCGCCATGATCACACCCAAGATCGGCCCGCCGGCAATTACAAATCCCGAATAGGCCAAGGCCGCCACTCCCGCCAACAATCCGGCGGAACCTCCCAGGACGACGCCACGTTCCAGGGCGGGGATAAAATCGGTTTTCTGCAGCATGGATGCTTCCGGCAGGTCTTCCAGCGGTGTGTCCCGCTTGGCGAGTATGTGGATATGGTTGTCCTCGAAGCCTTCTTGGTGGAGTTCGTTGACAATTTTGTGCGTCGTTTTGATATCCGGCGCTAAAAAGTAGATGCGTCTCATCGCGTTACCCTCTTTATTTCGATGGGTTAAAAACCAGTCTCGTCATCTAATTTGGCTGCGGGCTGCCCAGATGATTTCCTTGACGATTGGACTGATCCCCTAATGCCAGGTTCATTGTTAACGCATTAAATTCGAGAGGGAAGGCTTGGTGTTGGCCGGTAAAACCGGTCATGACGGTCTGTGCAGAAAGGCGTGCGCCGGGTTTGAAACGGAATATCAGGAATTAGCGTATTGAATCGGAAGGGTTGGCGCGATCGGATCTGCCTTGCGCCAACCGAAATGATGCCTTTGAGCGATCGATTAGAAATAATCCCAAGGATATTCGGGTCTTAATATCGGCCTGAAACCCGCCGGCACCGGAAAAGGCGCGGAGACGAACTCGTAAACGCCGACCAGTTCGCGGGTGACCGTCATGCCTAATCCCATCGCCAATCCAATCGGAAAGCCGATCGCGCCGCTTTTGCGCGTCTCCTGCACGATATTGCCTGGAATTTCGAGAAAGCCGCAGGTCATGCCGGCCAGTCCGCGGCCGAATTTGCCTGCCGAGCTATTGTCCGCATTGGCGTTGGCTGCGGTGCCTAGCGATAGAGCGGCGATGGCAACCGTCAAATAAAAGCGTAATGTGTTCATTTACTATCCTCCCATGGTGTGATGCCGAATGATAAATGATATCGGCTAAATAATCCGCAACTAAACATTATCCCCGGATAAACCGGAAAGCAACGTCTGCTGCTGCTTGGTAAAATCAAGAGCGCATTGTTGAAGCTGAAACCAATAGCGGTTGATCGCATCATAATTTTTGTTGACTAAACACTGTTCAAGATGTTCCGCCTGTTTCCGGATATTCTCGATCCCGCAAAAACTCATCGATCCGTGCAGCTTATGCGTAATTTGCCGGGCAAGATCGTATTGCCGCCGATTCAGCGCATCTTGAATGCCGTCCAGTTGTTCCGGAAGTTCCGCAAATAACTGTGAGAATATCGTAAACGCCAGGCGCATGTCGTTGCGTGTCCTGGTCAAAATCATCTGTAGGTAATCCGGAGTCTCGTTGTTATCGTGCATGGTTGCGGCCTTTAAATCAATGCGGGCAAAAAAGCGCTGCTCACCCTACTCGATTAACTATTTTATGGTTATTATGTCCGGTTTGAAAGACCACCGCATCGACTCATCAATGAATCATTTCAAAACCGCACTGGCTGCCGCGCCGGCCGAACTGCAAGAAACGGTAGCCGCACATTTGCACAAGTGGACCGAGCGTCTCGCCGCGATGAATCTTGAATTGCCTCGGTCGCCCGAGTTTGCCGAGGCGTTGGTCAAGGTCTGGTGCGCCAGTCCGTTTGTGGCCGAAGAATGCTGTAAAAGCCCGGACCTGCTGATTGCGCTGATCGATTCCGGCGATTTGACGCGCGCCTATGGGGCCAATGAGTGCCAGGACAGGCTGAATGCGTTGATCGTCGATTCCGAAAGCGCGTTGATGACCGCGCTTCGGCAATTCCGCCGCCGCGAGATGGTCCGCATCGCCTGGCGCGATCTGGCCGGCTGGTCGAATCTCGGCGAAACGTTGATGGATTTGTCGCTGCTCGCGGATGCCTGCATCCGCTATGCGCTCGATTTTCTTTATCGGCAGGCGACCGAAAAACGCGGCACGCCGTTGTTAAAAGACGGCAGCCCGCAGCAGATCATCGTGCTCGGCATGGGCAAACTCGGTGCGTATGAATTGAATTATTCGTCAGACATCGATCTTATTTTCGCGTTTCCGGAGGAGGGCATGCTTCAGGATCGCAAAGAGACCAGTTACAGCGAGTTTTTCACCCGCCTCTGCCAAAGTCTGGTCAGGGTGCTCGACGAGATTACAGTCGATGGTTTCGTGTTTCGCACAGATATCAGACTTCGGCCGTATGGCGACAGCGGCGCGGTGATCATGACCTTCGACGGCATGGAAAACTATTATCTGACCCAGGCGCGCGAATGGGAGCGCTATGCGATGATCAAGGCGCGCCAGGTCGCCGGCGATTTTGAAGCCGGCAAACAGTTGATGGCGATGCTGCAATCTTTTGTGTATCGCCGCTATCTCGATTACGGCGCGTTCGAGGAACTGCGGGCGTTGAAACAGCAGATCACCCAGGAATTGAAACGTAAGGACCGCATGGAGAACGTCAAGCTGGGCCCGGGCGGCATCCGCGAAATCGAGTTTATCGGCCAGGCTTTTCAATTGATTCGCGGCGGCAAGGAAAAATCGCTGCAAATGCGCGGCATTCAGGATGTGCTGAAACGCCTCGGCGAATTGCATCTGTTGACTACGGAAGATGCCGAGCAGCTACAGCATTCTTATGTGTTTCTGCGCGTCGTCGAAAACCACATCCAGCAATATCAGGACAAACAGACTCACGATTTGCCGGCCTCTTCGCAGGCGCGGGCCGCGCTGGCGCATTCGCTCGGCTTCGCCGGCTGGGATGCGTTCAAGCAGGAACTGGACCGGGTCAGAAACGCCGTGCACGAGGTGTTCGGCCAGGTTTTTTCGTTGACGAAGCAGGAAAGCACCCAAGCAAACGGCAGGCCGAGTTGGAATAGCGACAGCGATGATGCCGAATGGCTCAAGGCATTCGGTTTTGCCGATGTGGAAGCGGCGCTCGACAACCTCGACACGTTTAGGGATTCCGCGGCGGTGCGGCGCCTAACCGCGAAAGGCGCCGGCGTGTTGGACCGCCTGATGCCGCAAGTGTTGGACGCGATGCGGGAGTTTGATCGGCCCGATGAGGTTTTCAAACGCGTGCTGGACATTTTTACCGCAGTCGCCGGCAGGACGGTTTATCTGGCCTTGTTGTCCGAAAACCCCCAAGCCTTGGCGCTGTTGCTTCGGCTGGCCGCGGCCAGCCCCTGGATTTGCCGCTATCTGGCGCATTATCCGGTGGTGTTCGATGAACTGATCGATGCGCGGTCGCTGTTTGCCCCGCTAAAGAAAACGGACCTTACCGAGCAGTTGGATTGGTTGTTGCAATCGGTCGATGCCGAGGAACTCGAGCAGACGATGATTTTGCTGCGCCAGTTCAAACAGCAGCGGGTATTGAAGGTTGTGGCGGCGGACCTGATGGGAGCGATTCCGTTGATGGTGGTCAGCGATTATCTGACCTATATCGCCGAAAGCATCGTCGAAAAAGTCGTCGAACGCGCCTGGTTGGCGCTCGTGCAAAAGTACGGCAAGCCTCCCGGCAGCGACGGTGTTCATAGCGGTTTTGCGGTGATCGGCCTCGGCAAGTTCGGCGGCATCGAGCTCGGTTATGGCTCGGATCTCGATCTGGTATTTATTTATGACTGCCTGGACGGCCATGCTTCGACCTCTGGCGACAAGCCGATTTCAACGGCCCAGTTCTACGGCCGGCTGGGGCAAAGGGTCCGGCATATTCTCGACACCCGGATGTTGTCCGGCGTGCTGTACGAAGTGGATATGCGGCTGCGGCCTAACGGCGACTCCGGCCTGTTGGTCTGCCATATCAACGGCTATGAAGACTATCAGAAAAATCAGGCTTGGACCTGGGAGCATCAGGCACTCGTTCGGGGGCGTTTCATCGCCGGGGACCCGAAGCTGAAAGAAAAATACGAGGCCGTGCGGCACATGATCCTAAGTCTGCCGAGGGATGCCGATGCGTTGAAAAAAGAAGTTCGCGACATGCGCGAAAAAATGCGCGCCGGGCTGGCGACGAAGGACGCCGGCAAATTCGACTTGAAACAAAGCCGGGGCGGCATCGCCGACATCGAGTTCATCGTCCAATACGGTGTGCTGAGTCAGGCGGCAAAATTTCCGGCTTTGACGACTTATACCGACAATATCAGGCAATTGGATGGTCTTGCCAATGTGGGCTTTATCTCCAGGGAAAGCGCGGAAACCCTAAAAACCGCTTATTGTGCCTATCGCGATTACGGGCACAAGCAAGTGTTGCGGGATGGTCCCGCCGTGATCGATTCAGCCGAAACCGCCGTCCTGAGTGAAAAGGTTGGGGCGTTGTGGGACAAAATCGTGGAGGCGTAGTAGGCAGAAAGTTATGGGATTTTGCGTTAATTAAACGGTGTTATTTGACACGGCCAATTCTGTGGCGGATGGCTGTCTTCACTGATGATGTTTGCAAAGCTTGTCGTGCTTGAGGAAAGTTTAATATGAAATGTGTGTCATTTGACTTATTTGGTCGTGAAAGGGCTGAGTGACTCCTTGTTTAGTGTCTTTAATTTAGGGTCGATAGTGAGGCTCAGCAAGTGCTCTTTATGTTGGCCATTCATGGTATTTATTTTTTATATCAATGAATTGTGGTTTTTTTGGTGCTGCCAACCGTAACTAAGTTTGTTGGAGAACTCTGGCATGATATGTGCTTATGCCTATGTGATCTTGTATACAGACTGGAATGCTGCCGGTATGTTGCTCGCTGGTTATTCTGGCTCAGGATCAAATTGATTAAACAATTGCTTTTTGACATCACACTCCGGATTGTTACGGCAATGGTTTTCTCCTCTCTCAAAATCTTTACCCGAGGCTGTTTCATTGCATTAAGGTGAATCCACCTTGATCAATGTCTTCAACCCAGGAACGTCGTGCAATGCGGCGGTTCTGGGTTTTTTTACAGAGTCTCGTCGCGTTCCTACTTAGCAAAGTCCGTAAAAAAGAGTATGGCGAGAGCCTGAGTAGTTTAATTAAACTATGTTATTTAACACACGTTTATTGTGCGAAATGACGTATTTGCATTTTTCCTTCCGATAGATTCGGGAAAAGGGTTGCCTTTTAGTACTCGAATATCGGATTCCCTGAGGGGATGAAAGTTCTGTTGGAACTAGACGACAATTCTTAAATAATGATTATGAATTTTATTATAAGCCTTTAAAATCACACATATTTTTTGCAAATGAGATGCGTTTTCACCAAATAAGCCGGGTTGCTGCATTTGTGAAGTTCGATATGTGTTTGCCTTGGCGGTAGCCTTCTTGGCATGGTTGGTGCTTCATGTATGGGCTAGACGATTCCGAATGGGCGAAAACGGCAAAAGAGTGCTTTGCGGTTGTCACGCTAGGATCGCTTAAAGCAAGAAAAATCGAAACAATACAGCGGAAGGCCGGTTTCTTTTCCCTTTGGAAATGGCGTTTGGGGCTTTTTTGCTAAGTGGATACGAAAAAAAATTAATAAATTTGGAGAGCGAATGAAAAAAAAATCAATACAAGCGATGCGTCTCTGTTCTTTGGCGGCGATGATGTGCGGTGCGGGTCAAATGGCTTATGCGCACACCGGCATTAAAGACAAGGTATTCCTTGAGGGTATGGGCAACACAGGGCTGAGTTCCGCTACGGCGTTTTCCTCCACGGTCTATAATGCGTTTACGATCACACACGGTTGTTTGACGAATGACGTTGCCGAAGGCACTCCGGCGGTTCATCTGAATGTAATCGGCCAGGCGGCGGTATTTCCGAATTCGACGAATTCCTCTGACGTGAGAATCTTTCGGTATGCGGCCGGTTCGATCAGCGGAAAAACGCTGGTCGGAACGCCCGTTGCCAGCCCGATCGGCAGCGCCGGTGGCGCGATTGCCAGTCCGAACGATCTTTCCGACGATATTCAAGGCGCCGTTGCGGGTCAGGCGTTTAATAACTTCGGTCTCGGCCTGGTGAGTCCGAATTTGTTCGGCAACGTCATCATACCCAAAATTGACGGTACAGGCATTACCAGGGGTTATGCGGTTTATAACGGCCCAACCAAATATGACTCGCAGGTGGCTCCGCTTGAAGAAGATGTAATCAGCACGACCGGGTTGTCCACGTTCAAGCATACGATTCCCAAATTCAAATCCACCTCCTGCGCAAAAAGTCTCGTTGTGCGGGTCGCGGTTGGCAACTGGTGTCTGAAAGGTCCTAAAAGCGACAAGAATCCTGACCGGATGGATGCGTGGGTCGGTTCTTATACGGACAGTGCAATTTTCAACATGACCGCCAACCCATTGATCATGCCGAACAGCCAGGCGACTATCGATGCCTCGCCAGGCACGGATTTCTGGCCGTCGTTCACGGTACTTCGCGATACCACCAACAACCCTTTCCAAGGCGCCTGCGCGGATCCGGCGAATCAGTACGACGTGGTGATCGAACCGAAAGGCACCGATATCGATAAATATCTGAACATCCCGAAAGGTAAATATCCTACCGGTGCGACCGGTCCGGCGTTTTGGCCGCAGCCGTAATTTAGATAAACGCCGATGGGATACAGCAGTCCAGTGCGTCAGCTGGTCTCATTGAAAGGGGCATCACGGGAATGGAGTTTTTCTAAATGCCCCGGCTTAGTAAAATGCAACAGCGGGTAACCCGCTGCTGCATTTTACTATCGGATATCGTCAACGCCAAAGAGCAATCGTTTGAACGGATAATTTGACTAAATGGACTAAAACAAGGGGTAAATGTAAAATTGCAATATGTTAAACTTGCGAATTTGTTATCCAAAATGATAGTAACCTCGGCAGGATTTCTTCGCCGTTGATTGTAATACGATACCCATAAGGTATATCCATGCTAAATACAAGAACATACAGGGCTATCGCTTTTTGCTTGCAAATCATTTCGCTATTTGCAGGCGGACAAGTTGCTTTTGCTCACACTGAAGTGCAATCATCCGCGCAAGAAGGTACGCAAGCTGACAATGCCCTGAAAATTGGGCATGGCTGCGAAGTTCCTGGGGGCAAGTCCAAGCCGGTAATCGCTCAAAGCGTGGTGTTCCCGCAAGCCGATCTTAGCGGCGTTATGAATCCGGGCAGCCTCGCGGGTCTCATCGACACGATTCAGAACAAAGATATCTTTAACCTCCAAGATGAAAAGCTAAATGCTCAAGGCGGCGTAATCGGGTTTTATTCCAAAGGGGGGCGCCTTTCGCCCACCAGCCAGGGCCGTGTGCCTTTCGAGTTCTCCTCCCCCAAGTTCCTTGGCTCATCCTGCGTCAAGACGCTCAACATCGAACTTGCAGTGGCCGATATTTGTGATAGAAGCAATCCCAAGAACAGGGCCGGAAAGGTGAATCTGTGGATTCCCGACAATGGCTCAACTTACGCGACCGAGGGAGCGGCGCAAGGAATCGATGGCGTCGGCGAGCCGCCAGTGCTGGTTGTTCATCGTGACCTCATTAACAACCCACTGGATATTGCTTGCAATGGAGGGACGGAAATGACAATCACGCCGACCGCTGCTGAAATCGACATCAATTTGGGTATCCCGCATTTTTGGTGATCCGCCGGAAACGTCGGATAATCGCTAGTTATTGCGAATTAATTAAAGAAGATGGTTTGTTATGAATAATTCAACTAAAAGAAATGTTTTTGCGGCAATGTCCTTATTTGTCGGATTAGGCGGAAGCGCTTTCGCTTTTGAAGTGCCCATGACAAGCAAAAATGCGATTGGGGCTACCGACTTATTTCGGATCAACTGCGGCGCTCCAGATACCGACCATCTGAACGTCAAAGTCATCGACACGACGCCATTGCCGCCCAGCGCAATCGATCCGCAACTCCTTCATGTGAATATCACCAAAAAGGGTTATCAGCCTCAAGAAGCCTTTGCAATTGCGCCAGGGGAAAAAACCGAACTATCCGTTGCCGCAGGAAAAGGAAGCTATAAAATTTCCGTGGATACAAGTGGAACTAACCTGGATATCCTGACGCCGCAGACGTTTTCGGTCGAATATCACTGTCTGAATGACGCCGATCAATTGACCGCGCCCGCTGTGGCGCGCACCCTAGCCAAGAAAATAAAAAACAAAAAAACCAGCAAATTTTCGGTGGCATGCGGTAAGAGCAAAACTACCGGCGAAACGACCAAACTCTATGTCAAATTTACCAATACCACGGTCGACCCCGCAAAAGTCGCGCTGAATGCGCAGGTCATTAAAGGCAGTTTGGCAACGAACGCGACAGATCAAAATGGAGATGACTTCTACAGCGATGAAGTCAATTTGCCGGGAGGGAGTGGCGACTATACGGTTTTGGTTGATAATACCGCGTTTGATAAAAGTCAGGACAATTCAAGGGATTATTCGCTTCAATACAGTTGCCGGAATTTACAGAACAGTGAAACAGCGACCGAGACGCCGCTGCTTATTAAACAGTTTCCTGCTCCATGAGCAAACAGGTGTGCCGGCCTACGGTTTGCATATATCAACCCTTTTGTTTTTGATGATTTTTGTTTACGCAAGTTAACGGGCGGAACGAGGTTTTATGAAAAATGTTAAAACATGGCGATGGCTTTTTGTCCATGCCGCAATTGCATACTCTTCTATCGGGATTGCGCATGATCAGGGTGGAACGCTGAATGCAGGGGCCTCGGCTACCGATGTATATCAAGTTTCCTGTTTTGATGATGGCGGTGGTAAACCTTATCAGCTTTTCTTTGAAATTAAGAGTGTGATTCCGGCTTCGCCGCCGGTAAGCGCTCAAGTGATCAATGACGATCTCGCCATGAGCACGACGGACCGTGTTGGCGGGGATGAAAACTATAGCCCCGAGCTTCAGGTCGTGAAACCGGGTAACAACGATACGTACACGATTGTCATTGATAAAAGCGCGGCGGGAAAGGCGAGTTACTCGCTGGAGTACCATTGTCAGGATAGTCATGGCAATCATACAGGCACCGATATTCTGCCCCTGCAAAATCAATGAGTCTTGATGGTGTCTGGCTTATCTTCTCGCCGCATGAGGCCACGGCATCGAAACAAAAACCTGCCTTAACCCGCGGTTAAAAAGATTAACGAACCAGCGCCAGTCTGAAAGTAAACAATGAATCGAAAAACGGCAGCCATACTTTATACGGCAATAATGCTTGCCCCATGCAGGCAGATATTGGCCGCGAATGCGGGCGATGTCCTTCCTAAGTGCGAATTAAACTCGATCGATGGCGGGCGCGCCATTGATCTTGGCGAGTTTAAAGGCAAGGTGGTGTATCTCGATTTTTGGGCGTCATGGTGCGGGCCTTGCGCTAAATCGTTTCCATTCATGAATCAGTTGCATCATGAACTCGGCGAGCAAGGCGTTACGATGATTGGCGTCAATCTGGATGAAAACGCCGAGGATGCCAAAGCCTTTTTATCGCAATATCCAGCCAATTTCACGATAGCGGCGGATAAGGGCGAACAATGCGCCAGACAGTTCGATGTGAAGGCCATGCCGTCGTCTTATCTGATCGGCCGCGATGGCGTTATTCGCCATGTGCATTTGGGTTTTCGTCAGGATGAAGGCAAAGAGCTGCGTGAGATGGTGGAGAAGCTGTTGGCCGAGAAATCGCCCGCGGCGGACGTGAAATGATGAAATTGGGACGGTTGGCATTTATGACGATAGCTTTTTTTTTGAGCCTTGGCGTCGAAGGATGCGCGCAGGTAGCGCCGTGGCAGAGGGGAAATCTCGCCAAGCAGCATATGGCTCTGGAACCTTATCCTATGCAGGGTTCATTCCGCAGCCACATTTACGGCAGTCGGGAAGCCGCCTCCGGCATCAGCTCATCCGAGGGAGGCGGATGTGGCTGTTACTAAATCCACTCAAAACTTCTCGGATGCGGCAAAGTCACTTTCGTGTCCATTAAATGCACTGACTGCCGCCGCATTGGCTCTTCCTGGATTGGTACTGCCAACCGCGCAAGCCGCGGACGACGAATTCGGCGTTCAGTACGGTCATTATCAGGAGGAAAAACGACAACTCTACGGTGTCGAAAGTGCGTTTCGACCTATCACGGTCGATACCCTGCAAGGCAGCGGCAATATTAAAGTTACGGATCGGACCAAGTTTACTTTCAATTACACACAGGACACCTGGTCGGGCGCGACGCCGGTTGCGACCGCGCCACTCGACTTTCGCGGCAACAGTACGATAAATTCGCCCAACGGTGTGACCGGGGCAACCCCCATCATTACGGGCGAATTATATTTTGATAAGAAGCTCAACCCATTGCAAACCGATGGTTTCGGAACCGTAATTGGCGGTCCTAACAGGCAACTGGTACAAACCCTATCTGGAGCTTCTCCCGAAACTCGCAAACAGGGCAGCTTCAAGCTGGGTCACGAATGGGACGAAGCGGCGCTGGATGTGGGCGGAGGCATATCCCAGGAGCGCGATTACGAATCTAGTTTCGTTAATCTGGGAGGACGGCTCGATTTCAATCAGAAACTGACCACATTGAGCGGCGGCTTGAGTTATACGTCGAGCGACACCAAAGCCACAATGGATCACGATGCTCAGCCGTATATCGATACCGGCGCCTTTGACAACCAGATTACACGGACGGCAGCGGGAGGCAAAATAATTCATGGTAATCGTAAGGATTGGGGCGCGCATTTTGGCCTGACACAGGTGCTGAACAAGAACGCGCTGATCGAAGCCGGGCTTGGCTATACCAACAGCAACGGCTATATGGAGAACCCTTACAAGGTCGTCGAAGTCGCATTTATCAACGATAACATACCTCCGCCCGAGGGCGCGGCGTATGTTGGACAGGTACGCGCCTTGCTTGAACAGCGCCCGAATGTGCGCAATCAGTTCAATGGCAATTTGAGCTATGTACAGCATATCGATACGCTGGATGCGGCTCTGCATTTCAATTACCGTTATTATCTCGATGACTGGGGCATCAATGCCCATACTTTCGAGTCCGACTGGGCACAGCCGCTCGGTTACGGCTGGACGGTCACGCCCAGAATCCGGTATTACTCGCAGGACGCGGCCGATTTCTACACACCTTATCTGGTTTCAAATCAGGCCTTTAACAGGGGGCGATTTAACCGCAATGTGTTGCCGACTAATTTTTCCAGCGATCAACGGCTTTCCGGCTATGGCGCGCTGAGCGGCGGAATCACGATCAGTAAGCAGTTCGCCAAAGGCATAAGCCTCGATACGGGGTTCGAGTATTACACGCATCAAGGTGCGTTGAAACTGGGCGGGGGCGGCGAAGGAAGCTACGCAAATTTTGATTATTGGAGCGTTAACGGTGCGATCAAGGTCAATCTGGAGGCATTGGCGGCAAGCGGCGATCACGGTAGCCATGCGCATCATCACCATCAGCACGGCGCCCCGGCGCCGGCCGGCGTGATGTTCGATCACATGATCGGTAAGGGCGGCTTCATGGTCGGCTACCGTTACATGTACAGCGGTCAAAGCGGCGATATGCTGCTCGGTTCGAATTCGGCCAGCGATCCCGCCATCGTTGCCGGCGGCTGCGGTCCAAATCCATGCTGGATCACGCCCAGCAATATGCAGATGCACATGCATATGCTCGACATCATGTATGCGCCGACCGACTGGCTGAACCTCATGGTAATGCCGCAATTCATGGACATGAGCATGGATATGCGCCGGCTGACAGGCGCGCCCCCCGACGTCACCGTGCCGAATAATGGCGGCGTGCATATCGCGCATCACGTTGAAAACGGTGACGAAACCGGCGGCATCAGCGATATGGGGGTTTATGCGTTGTTCAAAGTGCTCGATGCCGGCTATCATCATCTGCACATGGGCTTGGGCCTGAGCATTCCATTCGGATCCGTCGATATTCAACTTCGCCGCAATCATCAGGAGCCTGGCGGCCTGATTCATTACGGCATGCAGCTTGGCAGCGGCACGCTGGATTTCAAGCCGAGCCTGACTTATACCGGCAATTACGACAGCTGGTCGTGGGGAGCGCAGTTGAGTGGAACCAAGCGCCTTGAGGGTAGCGGAGAGACCGGCTATGCGCTCGGTGACATCTTTCAAACGACGGCATGGGGCGGTTACGGCCTGACTAACTGGCTGTCCGCGACCGTGCGCGGCGTCTATACGATCCAGGGCGCGATTCAGGGGCAGTATAATCAATATATCAATAAATTGGGCCCGATGGATTATCCGATGAATTACGGCGGACGGTTCTGGGATGTCGGTTTCGGCCTCAATGCGACGGTGCCGGGCGGCGACCTGGCCGGCAATACGCTGGGCGTGGAATGGCTGCAGCCTGTCAGCACCGATTACAACGGCTATCAACTGAACCGCGACGGGTCGTTGTCGGCGACTTGGCATTATGCGTTTTAGCTAAGGATTTAGTTGAAAATACCGCTTTTATTGGAAACTGGGGTGGGGCCGTCTGCCTTAGCCGCCTGACATTAGGCTTTTTACATGATATGGATGCCTCTTTATCAGTCGCTAATCTTTGCCGCGCATCAACAATGAGGATGACTACGCTCTGAAACCCCTTGAGTTTTACCGGCAGGCTTTCAAGGCGATGGGCACGCCTTGCGAGATGCAGTTTTTCGCAGAGTCCGGTGCGGCCGCAAGGTACGCCGCCGAGGCCACGATTGCCGATATTGCGCGTCTGGAAGCGCGCTATTCGCGCTATCGCGGCGACAGTTTTCTATCCGAAATCAATCGTGTCGCGGCGGCGGGCGGCCGCATCACGGTGGACGATGAAACTGCTAGCCTGTTGAATTATGCCTCAACCTGCCACGAGCAGAGCGGCGGGCTCTTCGATATTACCTCGGGAATTCTGCGGCGCGCCTGGCGCTTTGACAGCGCAGCCCTGCCGGATCAAGGCATGATCGACGAACTGCTCGCCAAGGTCGGTTGGGATAAAGTCGTCTGGAGGCCCCCGGTTCTCGAGTTTCCGCTGCCCGGCATCGAGATCGATTTCGGCGGCGTGGTGAAGGAATACGCGGCCGACCGCGCCGCCGGCCTGTGCTGGTCGGCCGGCATCCGGCACGGCATGATCAATCTGGGCGGCGACATCAAATTGATTGGCCCGCGCGCTGACGACAGCCCCTGGCGGATCGGCATTCGCGATCCGCGGCAAAAAAGCGCATTGTTGGACACGGTCGAGTTGGCTCAGGGCGCGATAGCCAGCAGCGGCGATTATGAACGCTGTCTGACGATCGGCAATGTGCGCTATGGGCATATTTTGAATCCGCGAACCGGCTGGCCGGTCAACCGTCTGGCCTCGGTCAGCGTGATCGCCGATTTCTGCGTGGTGGCCGGCAGCGCGTCGACCATTGCGATGCTGAAAGAGGAAGAAGGACCGTCCTGGTTAGAGTCGCTCGCACTGCCGCATCTTTGGGTCGATGTGAACGGCGAGACGGGCGGAACCTTGCTGAATGCCGAGGCTCGCTTTTAAAAGCTTTAGGAATCTGAAATGGCAAACAACGTTTTTAACGCACTCGAACGCACCGGCCTGTATCTGACCGTGTTCCTGACAGGCGCTTCGGTGATGGTAATCGAGCTTTTAGGCACCCGGATGATCGCGCCGTTTTACGGAGCGAGCCTGTATGTTTGGTCGTCGCTGATTTCGGTCACGATGATGGCGCTGGCGATCGGTTATTTTATCGGCGGGCGCTGGGCCGACCGGGCGAAGCGCGCCGGCTTGTCGCTGATCATTGCGTTGGCTGCGGTGCTGACCTTGCTGATACCAGGGCTGGCCCGGCCGGTGCTGTTGGCGACCGATCCGTTGGGACTTCGCCTCGGCGCGCTGGTGAGCGCCTTGGTGTTGTTTTTGCCGAGTTTGACGATGCTGGGCATGGTGGGGCCGTTCGCGATCAAACTCGCGACGCCGCGTCTGGACGGCGTGGGCTCGAGCGCGGGATCTATCTATGCGGTCAGCACCCTCGGCAGCGTCGCCGGGACGCTGTTTCTCGGCTTCTATCTGTTTCCGTTGCTGGGGGCGCGCGAAATCTTCATCGGCGCCGGTGTGTTTCTGTTGCTGCTGTCGGTGTTGATCGCGGTATTCGAGCAGAAGCGCCTGGCGATGAATTCGGCGATTATTTGCAGCGTGTCCCTATTGATCATAGGCCTCGGCCTGTTGCCCAAAATCGTCGATGCGGGGCATTTGCCGCATCCCGGCGATAAATTCAAAGTGTTATCCGAAGAAGAGAGTTTATATGGCTGGGTGCGAGTGATCGACCAGCCGGCGCGGAATTTGCGCATGCTGACTTCCGATGCGTCGATGATCGGCGCGGCCGGCATCAGCGACGGCGGCAACCGGCTCAGCTATCAGGATATCGTCGGCTTGATTCCGGCGCTCAGGCCGGGCATGAAGCGTGCGTTGATCGTGGGGCTCGGGGCCGGCAAAATGGTCGAAGTATTGCGTGATCGCTACGGTATCGATACCGATACGTTGGAGATCGATCCTGCGGTCGCGGCGGCGGCAAGCCGTTATTTCGATTTCAATCCGGCCGGAAAAAACATCATCGGCGATGCACGCTATGAAATCCGCCATCTCCAAGGTCCCTACGATCTGATCATCCATGACTGTTTTACCGGCGGTTCGGAACCCTCGCACCTGTTGACGGTCGAGACCTTGCGGCAGTTGAAGGGACTGTTGTCCGAACGGGGCATCCTGGCGGTCAATTTTGTCAGTTTTGCGGAAGGGCAGGATAACCGGGCGCTGCCTTCGGTCGCCAAAACAGTCGATCAGGTATTCCCGCATCAGTCCTTGTTCATCTCGGAGCCGGGCAAGGATTTCAATGATTTCATCTTTCTGGCGGCATCCCAGCCTATCGACCTCGAAGCCAAATCGCTGTTCGCCGACCAGATCGACTGGCTCAAGCAACGGGTATTTCAGGTCGATAAAACGCGCGGCGTGCTGCTGACCGACAATCTGAATCCCCTCGAATACCTGCAAGTCAAAAAATCCGAGCACTACCGCAGCGTGCTGGTCGATTGGTTCGGAGGAGATTTACTGGTGCGTTGATTCAATTCCGCCAAAAGACGCGCCGCATCAACCTTTTACCGAATCCCGGTATGGTCGTGGCCGAGTTTATAGTACAATTCCATCTTTATACCGGGTTGCTGAGTACAGGGCTGCGCAAATCAAAATGCCGGCAGCGTATGTTCCAGCAAATTGGCGGCGGTTGTCGCCATGCCGGACCCGACGGCCGAATTTTACGAATAAACAATCACTAAGCACATTTTGGAGTATCGGAAATGACGATGGACGATAGAGACGGCTATATCTGGCTGGATGGAAAATGGGTTGACTGGCGCGATGCGAAAACTCACGTCCTGACCCACACGCTGCATTACGGCGGCGGCGTGTTTGAAGGCCTGCGCGCCTATCACGCCGAAAAAGGCACTGCCATCTTCAAAATGAAGGAGCATACCGACCGCCTGTTCCGTTCCGCGCACATCATGAACATGCCGATGCCGTTCAGCAAGGACGAAATTAACGAGGCGCAACGCGACGCGATAGTAAAGAACAATCTCGACAGCGCTTACATCCGTACAATGTGTTTCTACGGCTCCGAAGGCATGGGCCTGCGCGCCGACAATCTGAAAGTACATGTGATGGTTGCTGCCTGGACCTGGGGCGCTTATCTGGGCGCGGACAACATGGAAAAAGGCATCCGGATCAGAACTTCGTCCTATACGCGCAATCATGTGAACAGCACGATGTGTAAGGCAAAGGCGAACGGCAACTATATCAATTCGCTGCTGGCCTTGCAGGAAGCCATCTCGACCGGCTATGACGAAGCCTTGCTTCTCGATCACGAAGGTTTCTGCGCCGAAGGCAGCGGCGAGAACCTGTTCGTGGTTCGTAACGGCAAACTCTATACGCCGGAAACGACTTCGGCGCTGGAAGGCATCACCCGCGACACGATCATGACGATCGCCGCCGAGCAGGGGCTCGAAGTAATCGTTAAACGCATCACACGCGATGAAGTGTATATCGCCGACGAAGCATTCTTTACCGGTTCCGCTGCCGAAGTCACGCCGATCCGCGAATATGACGGCCGCAAGATCGGCAACGGCGGCCGCGGCCCGATCACCGAGAAACTGCAAGCGTTGTATTTCGATTATGTCCACGGACGTAGGGACGACCATGCCGAATGGTTGGCCTATGCCGCGAAATAACCTTGGCCAGCAAGCAACGAGCGGCCGCCGGGAATAAGGTTCTGGTCGTCGGCCCGTCCTGGGTCGGCGACATGGTGATGGCGCAGAGCCTTTTTATCGCGCTGAAAGCGGGCGATCCTGCCCGCCGAATCGACGTGCTGGCCCCAGCCTGGACCTTTCCGCTTCTGGAGAGGATGCCGGAGGTGACAAGCTCGATTGCGATGCCGCTGACGCACGGTCAATTCGGGTTGGCCGAGCGTATCAAGCTGGGCAGGCAATTGCGAAGCGAGGCCTATACCTGGGCGATCGTTTTACCTAATTCCTGGAAATCTGCGCTCGTTCCTTTCTTTGCGAACATTCCGCTCCGCACCGGATATATCGGCGAATGCCGCTGGGGGCTACTGAATGACGCCCGGAATCTCGATAAACGGCAATTGCCGATGACCGTGCAGCGCTTCGTTGCATTAGGTTTGCCGAAAAACGCAGGACAACCTCCCGCTTACCCGATTCCCAGCATTCCGACCGATCCGGCGCGGCAAGCGGCGGTCGTTGAAAAATTTCAAATCAAAGCCGGCGGCAACATTTTGGCCTTGTGCCCGGGCGCCGAATATGGCCCGGCCAAACGCTGGCCGACCGAGCATTTTGCCGAACTGGCCCGGAAAAAAATTGCCGATGGCTGGCAGGTCTGGTTGTTCGGTTCGGAGAAGGATAGGGCGGTTACCGAGGAAATTAATCAACAGACCGGCGGAATATGCGTCGATTTTGCAGGACGCACGAAACTTGATCAAGCAGTCGATCTGCTGTCGCTGGCCACGGCGGTGGTCAGCAACGATTCCGGGCTCATGCATCTGGCGGCCGCGCTCGATAAACCGCTGGTCGCGATCTACGGCTCGTCCGACCCCGGATTTACGCCGCCCTTGCACGCCAAGGCCCAGGTCGTTTCGTTACATCTCGATTGCGCGCCCTGCTTCAAGCGCACCTGTCCGCTATATCCGGAAGATCATCCGGATCATACCCGCTGTCTGACCGGCATCAGTCCGTCGCGAATTTTAGCGTTGTTGCCCGAGTAACTCCACAATGCGAATTGCGATCGTCAAACTCTCCGCGCTCGGAGACATCGTGCATGCGATGGTGGCGCTGCAATTCATCAAGCAGCAGTTCCCTGAGTGTCAAATCGACTGGATCGTTGAAGAACGCTTTGCGGGGATCCTGGCGCACAATCCCGATCTGAATCAGATACTGACCATCAGTTTGAAAGCGCTAAAAACCGACAAGTCGCGCTTCCTTGCCGAGTTCAAAAAAATCCGCTCTTTTGCAAATCGGCAATATGACTTGGTGATCGATGCGCAAGGACTGATCAAATCGGCCGTCGTCGCCCGATTGATCGGCAAAAAAATCGCCGGTTTCGATGCCGAGTCGATACGCGAAAAAGCTGCATCCTGGTTTTATGATCAAAAAATCCATTGCGCCTACGATGCGAATACGATCGACCGCAATGCTTCGGTGCTGTCCCAGTCGTTGGGATTTGCGATCAGCCGCGAGCAAATCCTGGCTAAAAAACCGTTTCTGTTTTATCACGACGCATCGCCATGCCTTGACGATTATTTGCGGCAAGACCGAAAGAACATCGTGCTGGTGACCGGTTCGACCTGGGAAAGCCGGAACTACCCCGCCGAAAAAGTTGTGAGGGTTGCCGATGCATTGAAACAAAACTGCCTAGCCGTTTGGGGCGGCGAGCAGGAAAAAGTGCGCGCCGAGTGGATGGCGGCGCAGAGCAAGCATATCAAAGCGATGCCCAAACTCGATTTGAACAGCCTGAAAGCCCTGATAGCTCGCGCCGATTTGCTGATCGGCAACGATACCGGGCCGACGCACATGGCCTGGGCGTTGAACAGGCCGTCGCTTACGATCTTCGGCCCGACGCCGGTCAGCCGGGTGTATCAGACCCACATCAATCGGGTCGTCAAGTCCGCTTCAAAGGTGAATCCGTTCAAATTGAACAAAAACGACTTTTCGATACGCGAGATCGATGAGCGGATCATCATCGAGCAGGCGGCTCTGTTGATCGGATAGCCGCAAGCGCTGTTTCAAGGGGCCAATTCGACCCGGATTTCTGTCGAGGCGGAGCGTCCTTCCGCATCGACAGCGCTGATCCGATAATCGCCGGGATGGCTGGGCAGCCAGGAATAGGCTTCCGAGGCGGCCGTTTTGGCGATGAAGCTTTGATTCGCGAACCAGTAGACGCTGGCACTCGCGGCCGTATTTGCTTTCAATGCCAAGGTTGACGGTTTGCCGAGGCGCAGCGCGTAGGTTCCGCCCTTCGTGGGCGAGACGATGCGCGGCGCATCGCCTAGATTCGCCGAATCGCGGTAGCAATCGGGCAACTGCGGGGGAGGGCGGCGCGGCATGCCGGCCTGTTCAAACAGGCGCAGCATCTCGCTGTCCCAAAATTCGACGATTTCGCGCCGGCTTGCCGGGGTGTTCGGGCAGACCACGCCGCCGGTTTGCGGGTCGAGATACACCGCGCGGTGCAATGTGCTGGTCTTGATCGGCGATTTGCCCGGAATGAACCAGGTTAAGGCGCGCACCGGGCAGTCTCTATTCGGCAAATCGCCGCTGGCCGCACAGACTTCGATTTGTGAGACCGTAGCCGGCTTGAATGCCGGAATCGGCTCGTTCAAACCGTTTAACAGGCGTTGCGCGCGCAGGCTGTCGATGATAGAAAAGAACAGCGGCGCGGCCGCCTTGCCGCCGATCAATGCAGGGTTCTTCGAGCCGTCGAAATTGCCGACCCAGACGGCCAGCACATGACGGCCGACGACGCCGACGCTCCAGGCGTCGCGAAAGCCCCACGAGGTGCCGGTTTTCCATGCCGTGTCGGGCTGGTCCGGACGCTTCGAATCGGGGCGCGGGTTATGCTTCAGCATATCGAGCGTGATATAGGCTGCGGCGCTGCTCAACAGCGGCAATGGGACGGCGTCGGTTTGCTTGCCGCAATAATCCAGTCTTCTCAACATACCTTGGTTGATCAGCAGCGCATAGAGCTCGGTCAGTTCTTCCATTGTTACTTCGCCGCCGCCGAGCGCCAACGACAGGCCGTAATGCGTTTCGCTCCGCAACCCCGCGAGCCCCGCGCGCTGCAAAAACTCATACAAGGTCGGCCCCGACAGTTTCGCGGAGACCCTGACGGCGGGTACATTGCGGGAGCGGATCAGGGCATCCTGCACCGCGACCGGTCCGATAAAGCGGCCGTCGAAATTTTCCGGGCTATATGGCCCGAAGGCTGTCGGCAGATCGGCCAGGATCGTGCGCGGATGCAAGAGGCCCTGGTCGAGCGCCAGGGCATAGACGAAAGGCTTCAGCGTCGAACCCGGGGAACGCTTCGCGAGCGTGCCGTTGACTTGGCCGTCTATAGCGGCGTTCCGGTAATCGGCCGAACCGACCATGGCGCGCACCTGCATCGCGTTCGTATCGATCAACAATGCGGCGGCATTTTGTATGCCTTTGTCGCGGTTGATCGCGAGGTAATGCTTGATCGAACGTTCGAGGCTTTTTTGCACGTTCAGATCGAGACTGCTTTGAATCGTTTCGATCCCGGGGCAGCGCTGCAATAACAAATCGGTCAGATGCGGCGCTTCGATGGTCAGGTCACTGCGGCCGTAAACGGGCAAGGGCAGGTCCAGATCGTTCGCATAACGGCGGTCTTCCGGAAATGCCGCGATCCAGCTTTGCCAAAGGCGCTGTCTGGCAGCTAGAAGCGCCTCCGGCAATGCGCTACGCGCCGGGACGCGGCGCGCCGGATTTTGCGGGATCACAGCCAGGGTCAGCGATTCGATCAAATTCAGTTCCGCCGCCGGTTTGTGAAAATAAATCCGGCTGGCCGCGCCGATGCCGACGATATTGCCGCCATAGGAAACCCCATTCAGATAGGCTTCGAGAATCTCATCCTTGCCGTAGCGAAGCTCGATCCATAACGCAAGCGCAATCTGGCTCAGTTTTCCCCAGTAGCTCCGACTGTCGATTCGGTATAGTTGGCGGGCGACCTGCATCGTGATCGTCGAGCCGCCCTGCCGGCCTACGCCCGTCAGGGTCGACCGGATCGCCCGTACCAAGGCCCAAGGATTGACGCCGGGATGCCGATAGAACCAGCGGTCTTCGTAAAGCAGGGCCGCGGCGCGCAGTGGTGCGGGGATTTGCTGGAGCGGCGCCCACAGTCGGAACTGGCCGTCGCTTGCCAACGTAAGACGCAACAGTTCGCCGTGCTTGGCATAAATCGCGGTCGATTTGGGATAATGGCTTGCGAGTGTGCTTTTGGGGAACAGTCTGAGCGCGGCAAGGGCAAGACAAACGGCCGCCAAGACGAGAGCGGTCCCACGAAGTAATCGGCGCTTTGTCAGGCTTTTCTGCTGGCGCTGGGCGTAATGTTTAAGGGACTTGAGCATGAATGATGATTTGCGCAGGCGAACGGTCTTCAAACGCTTGGGGCGGAGTTGCAAACTCAGTCCCGCTGAGGTCTTTTAGCCATCGGTCATGCTTAAATTCCGCTATTCACCCCGGATAGCGTGTAGCCCGGATGAAACGCAGTGGAATCCGGGATCATTGAAGTCCGCGCTTCCACGGAATCCGCGCTACGCTGCATCCGGGCTACTGGTGCCGGACGGGATATACACCCCGTCCGTAATATTTATGGGACTTGAGCATGCAGTAAGCAATCATAATCAACATATGCTTAAATCACTTGTTTCCCTTATCCTCAACATGCACCGTGCTCGCCCCCGAATGCGCCCTTAAGGTCGGCACATACATCGCCTCTGCATAAACCGGCGGCACGTTGAATACACCGGCCGCTGTCGCCTTGGCCCGGTAACGGTATTCGGCCATATCCTTGTTGAATGTGCCGTACAACAGCACCCGGTCCTCGCGCACGTCCATATAATCCGCCATCCAATTGCCGCCGGTTTTCAGCCGGTCTTGCCAGCGCGCGAAATTTTCCTCGCTCTCGCTATCCTCAGCGGAATTTTCTTCGGGCTCCGCCTGATCCTTCGCGGCTGGATTTTGCAGCACCGCTTCAAAACCGCCGGGCAGCAGATCGACGATCGCGACATTGGGGATGTAGTCGCGGTCGATCGCCCGCGCCCGGATCGATACCGTCACTTCCGCGCCCAACGGGATCTTGTCGAGCGGCTTGCCGTTGTCGTCTAGGTAGCTCCGAATGATTTCGAGGCCGTCGCGCACCTCGGTGCCGGACGGTTGCAAGTCGAAGCCCGACTCGGAAACCGCATAGTACAGCGGAAGACTGCCGTCGCCGGCGAATTCGAGCGCGGTCGTACCGAGCGGGAACGGCGCGCGCGGGGCGAAGTTTTGCGGCAGCGTCAGGGTTTGGCGCTGGCCTGCGCCGTCTATCGCGGTAATCGACAGTTTCTGCGCGATCTCGGGTGGCAGTATGTCCAGATAGGCGTCGAATGCGAGCAGCAGATAAGCAGAGGACAGCGTGTTGTAGCGGTTTTCCCGCATCTGCTTGCCGATCGCCTCGAACAGCGAGGTCGGCATTTTTTTGAGCCGGTCAGGGAAGTGCTTTGCCAGCACATAGAGCGTCTGCCCTTGATGAATCAGCGGATCGTAATAATCGTTGAAGGTGAATTCACCCGCGAATTTACCCAGTTTTTCGGCGGGGGCCTTGATCAGCTCATCGGCGACGGCCGGCTGCTGCAATAGCTTGTAGCTGGCCGCGAGATAGACCGCGACCAAGTCGTTTTGCCAATTCTCCTCCTTATAATTCGCGCGCAGCGCCTCCCGAATCCCGGTCAACGCGGCGGTCGTGACAGTACCTTGACGGGTCAGCAAATAGGCGGCATAGGCGCGCGTGCGCAGAACATACAGATTTTCCGACGAACTGGCCGACAGGGTTTGCAGATAACTCAAGCCATGTTGCAGCATGTCGGCAGGGACCGGGAAGCCGTTCGCGGAGGCTTCCAGTAGCATGTGGATCGCATAGACCGAGGCGAATTCATGCGCCTCGGGCGATGCGGTCCACAGGCCGAAGCCGCCTTCGCTGTTTTGCCGCGTGCGCAGTACCGAAAACAGCTGTAATAAATCCATGCCGCTACTTCCGAGCTCCGGTTTCTCGGCAAACTCGGGGTGTTTGTGCAGCACGATGCTGGGCATTGCCATGCTGGTCAATTGTTCGGTGCAGTAATGGCTGAAGTTGTCCAGATAAGCGATTAGCCCAGGCATCGCGACCAATGGCAGCACCGACAGCCCGGCGCTGACCCGGCGGTATTCGGGGTACATCTGGCGCAGGTCTTTGACTTCCTGTTTGCCTTTGAAGGTGCCGAGCCGCAAGTTCGCCATTTTCGGCACGGCCGGACGCAGGCTCAGATGGCTGCTCAATTTGGCCGACTTGCCGCCGCTGGCTGCGGTAAAGCGCAATTCCGCATCGCCCAAAACCGCCTTGTTGCCCGCCTCGGCTTGCAAGGTGAAGGTCGCGGCGCCTTCATGGCCTTCAGCGATCGCGAGGGTCTGTTCGGCGTCGCCCTTGACCTGCAATTGCGGGGGCAGGGTGATCGTGACTTTGACCTCCGCTTTCGCGCCACTGCCCTCGACGTGATTCGCGATGCCGGTGCTGACCATGAACTCGTCGCCCGGCGCGACCATCGACGGCACGTTCGGGGTGATGATCAGGTCGCCGCGCACCTTGGTTTGGCCGATGATGCTGGCGATTTTCAGATCGCTGACCGCGACCGCGAAAATCTTCAACGCGCCGTTGAAGGTCTCGGGTACCTCATAAGTGAATTCCTTGTCGCCGTCGATGTCGACGATACCGGACCAATACACGGCCGGTTTATCGCGTTTGCGTTTGAACGGGTTCAGGTAGGAGGCGGCTTCGTCTTCCTCGCCGTCGCCGCCCGGTGCGGAGACGTGCAGCATTTTGGTGAATTCAGGCAGTATCAGGTCGAGGATCTGCGCGGTGTCGACTTCGAGCATGCGCTTGCGGAAAAAATGGCCGAGCGGATCGGGCGCCTTGTAGCGCGCAACCTGCAGGATGCCTTCATCGACCGCGAACACGACGACCCGTGCCGGGCCGCCGCTGGTCAGTTTGATCGGCAGGGTCTCGCCGGGCTTGATCTTTTCCGGCGTGGTGATCGTCAACGGCTGCGTCTGCGCGCTCAGGCTGACCTTGAACGGCGCGACGCCGAAGGACAAGGGACTCATGAAAATCTCGTCGGAACCCGGATCGCGGATGAATTGCACCGACACATAGCCATTGCCGGTCAGCTCTTTCGGCACGGTAATCGTCTGCACGCTCGACTGCGCGTCGGCGTGGAACCAGGCGCTCGCATAGACCTTGTCGCGTTCGATGGTGATCAGGCCCGAGCCGGTATACGGCGCGCGGATATTGATCTTGATCGTTTCGCCGGGCTCGTAGCTGGGCTTGTCGAGCGTCAGTTGCAGTTCCGCATTGCGGTCCAGGGTTCTGGACACGTTGCCGACCCCCGCGACGCTGTAGGCGATCTTGGTCAGCACTACGCCTTCGGCATTACGCACCTGGTAGACGTAATCACCCGGCGTCTTGCTGTCGAGCGTCAGCGCATGGCCCTCCTTCGGCAGGGTCAGCGGGATCTTGTTCAGGCCGATTTCCTTGATACGCGACTCGTAACGGTAGGTGCCGTCCTGCTGGCGTATCAATACCGACAATGCCTTGCGCTCGATCAGTTCGAGCGTCAGATTGTCGACAGCGGTCTTTTGCAGACTCGGATCGATCGCGATCAGTTCGACGTTGCGCTTCGCGTCGCGGGCGACATAAGCGAGTTCGCCGTCGGTCTTGTAGCCGATCAGATAGGGCAGGTCGGAGACCAGGATGTCAGCCTCGGCCGCGACGCTGCGTCCGCCTTTCGCCTCGAATGCGCGCGCCAATAGATGCAGCTTGTAGGTCGCCTTCGCGTATTTTTCGAGGCCGAGGTTGAAGATCGCATCGCCGTTCTGGTCGGTCTGGGCCGGATTCAGGTCCTGATCATAGCCTTGTTCGGCAAAATGCGGATCGTGAAAGCGGTAATCCTTGTAGCGAGGGAATTCCGGGAGCCGCGGACTCAATGTCAGGCCGGCTTCGACGGTCCGGCCTTCCGCCGGCGCGCCATACAGATTCTGCACGTTCACTGTTGCCTGCAAATCCTGCGGATGCAGCCAGCCTTCCGCGGCCGGCTTCGAGAAACTGATCGACGCCTTCATCCGGTCGGGCAGGAATTCCTCGGCCTTGACCGATACCGAGCCGAGTTGTTTGTCTGTCTTGGCGTTCTTGATCGTATACAGATTGACCGTATAGATGCCGGTCGGCGAGCTTTCGAGCGTCTCGTGCGCGAGTTCGTTGAAGCCGCCCTGGCCGAGGTTCAGCTTGGCTTTTTTGACCACCAGGCCGCGCGGGTCGAGCACTTCGGCTTCCAGCGGCAAGCCGGCCAACGGCGTATCCCATTTTTCCGCCTTCACGATCATGCCGATATGGAAGGCGTCGCCTGGCCGGTAGATGCCGCGGTCCGAAAACAAATAGGCGCTGAGTTCGCCGGCGTCGGCCGCATTCGCCGCGCCGCCGATGTCGAAGCGCGAAAAATTCAGGTCGCGGTCGCCGCGGCCGAGCGGCAGAAAGCTCATGTCGCCCTGATCGGAAGCCAGATACAGGACCGGTTCACGCTCGCGCTCGAGGCCTGCCAGTTTCGCGAAGCGGACCTTGCCGTCGGCGTCGGTCCGGCCCTTCATCAACGTCAGGCCGTTCTTGCCGAGCACCGAGACCTCGACGCCTTCCTGCGGCTCGCCGCTTTCGATCGATTGCACGAACACGACCTGCGAGCCGTCGCGTTCGGTCTTCACGATCATGCCAAGGTCGGTCACCAATACCAGGCGTTTCTCTTCCGGCTGGCTGGAGTCGTCTGTCTCTTCTTCGCTGTCCTCGGAGTTGTCCGCTTGCTCCGATCCCTTCGTTTTATCCTCTTGGTCAGGATCGTAACCCTTCGCGGTCAGCAGGAAGATGCCGCGTTTCGGCTGGCCATCCGCATTGACTAGATAAGGTTTCAAATCGATCGGTTGGTAATGCGGCTTGCCCTGGGCGACTTCGGTCAACGGCAGCTTCAGTTCGAAACGCTCGGTCAGATTGTCCGGGCCGACATCGCCGTGGAATTCGGGATGGGCGAAATCGCCGGAGGTCTGCGTGATCAGATGCTGCAGTTGATCCGGCAGCAGCCGGCCCAGTTCGACTTTCAAGCCCGGCACATCGCGCGTCATGACCGCGATCTTCTTTTCGCCGCTCAAGGTCAACAGCGAGCCTTCGCCCATCACGTGCAGTTCCTTCGGAAATTCGGGGACTGCTAGCGCCTGATGCACCGCTTTGGGCAGTTGGTAGCCGCCGAACGAGCGCAACTCCTTCGCGACCTTGACGTAAACATAGCGGCCGACGTCTGCTTCGAGGCGGAATGCATGCGTCGCGCCGTATTCGTTTTCGGCCGGGATCGGATGCAGATCGATACGTTCGGATTTTTTCAAGACCTCCGCGCTAACCAGCTCCGGATACCAGGCCGTCGGTTCGCCGAGCTCTTTTTCCGGGGTCTTAGGGTCATATTCGGGCAGCAGCCAGGCCTGAACCGCCTTGGCCATTTCCTGCTCATGAATCGGCACCGAGGTCGTCACGATCAAGATCTGTTCCTGTTGGCCGGACTGCAGGTTCGGCGCGGTCGCCAGCTGCATGTTTTCGATCAATTGTTCGTCGTACAAGCCCGGCACGCGCGTCTCGCTATGCAACTCGGACATGGTTTCCGCATTCGAGCCTTTGGCCTTGATTCCCGCCTTCAACAAAAACCGAACCTGCTGCGGATGTCTGGGAATCGCCAGCGAGCGACTGTGGATGAACGCGGTCAGGCCCAGTTTGTCGTAGCTGACCGTGAAGGGGATAGGTTCGGGTTTGACGTCGGGCTCTTGTGTACTGATCAACGTCATCTCGACCGCTTTTTCGAGCGCGGCGGCATCGACCGGATGGCTGAAGCGGACCTGGAAAATGGCTTTCTTCAACGCCGGATCGAGCGGGTCCTGGTAAAATTCGGACTTGTCGAGCGTGGCGATGAAGGCCGGCGCAGCGAACTCGAATTCATCGCGCGCGAGCCGAATCTGCTCCGCGACCAGATTTTTTTCGAAGCTAACTGCAAATTTTTGCCCGACCGGCCAGTCCTTGTCGGGCTGCAATTCCAGCCGCCGGTCGTCCAGCCAGCGCCATTTGCCAGCCACCGCGGGTTTGATCGAGATGCCTTCGTTGATCGACTTGCCGGCCAGCTTCAATGGCGCGACCGAACCCGAGAACGCAATCACCAACGGATTCGGTTTGGCGTTCTTCTCTTCTATCTTCATCCGCTCCGGCGCGGCGACCGAAAAATCGATCCGGGCCGGTTTCGGCCGTGTCTCCCACCAATGATAGCCGTACCAACTCGCGCCGCCGGCGGCCGTAGCCAAGACCAGCGCCAAAATGCTTTGCCAAAGATGATCTTTGAGATAGCGAAGGCGCGGTGTAAACCAGCCGCTTAATCTTTCGACCCATGCCGGCTTGTCCCAATGCCAGACGCCGAACAGCGTGTGCCAGCCCAGTAAAAAGAAGCGCCATAGCAAGGACAACACCCCAAACAATCTGGCCATCGATCAATTCTCCTGGAACGTGGGACCGCAACTAAAAAGCAACTGAGATTGTACGGCATTCATAATAGATGCAACAGATAGGCGCTGCCGACTTTTTTCGGGTCCCCGAAATTTTTCATTTTGCGCCCTTTCGTCGGCGCGAGGGGAGAGCTAGGAGTTGAAGTGCATGATTGGCCTCATTCGTCAAACCGATTTGATGCAACAATTTTTTGGATCAATTGTTCCGCATCATCCAGCTCATGCTTGTAAATGCCGGTTCGATAGGCTTCGCCCGCGATGTCGATATGCGAGGCCAACAACGCATCGCCCGCTTCGCTGATCTTGATCCGGGTCAAGGTCGATAGCCCCGGTTGCAGCGGGTTTTTGCGCAATTCTTGCGGATTAAGGCCGATCCGTACCGGCACTCGTTCGGCGATGTGAATAAAGTTGCCGGTGGCGTTGTCGGTCGGCAGCAGCGCGAACGAACTGCCGGTGCCGGGATTGATGCCCTGCACGCGACCGTGGTAAACGATCTGATCGCCATAGGCATCGATTCTGATTTCGGCGGACTGTCCGGGGCGAATGTCGGCGATCTGGTTTTCGAGAAAATTCGCCTCGATCCAAAGATCGTCGAGCGGTACGATGGTCAGTAACGGCGTGCCGGGCTTGACCATGTCGCCGATCTGCGCGCGGCGTTTCGCGACGAAACCAGAGGCAGGGGCGGCGATATTACTTCTCCGGTATTCCAGGAACGCCTGGCGCAGTTTGCTCTTGGCTTTTTCCACCGACGGATGCCGGTCGATGCCGACGCCTTGCACCTCGGCCTCGATGCCGCTTTTTTCGGCTTCGGCTTCCTTGATCGCGGCGTCCAGTTCGCGGATTTTATCCTTGGCGTTTTGCACCTGCTGTTCGGAGGCCGCGCCGTCACGGTAGGCGCTCAGGTAGCGTTGCAGGTCGTGGCTGACCTGACTCAAGGCGGCTTGCCGGGACTCGATGCGCCGCCGCAAGGTTTCGATGCCGGCGGTCAGCTTTTCGATATGGCGCACCGTTTCGCCGAGTTCGGCCTGCGCCTGTTCGAGGCCCAGTTGCGCGCGGACGCCATCGAGGCGCACCAACACCTGGCCATGGCGTACTTGTTGCGTGTTTTCGGCCAGGATTTCGACGATCGTGCCTTCGGTTTGCGCTTTCAGCGTGATCTGATGGCCGGTCACGAAGGCGTCGTCGGTCGCGGCCCAGTCCTTGGTCGTATACCACCAGTAGCCCAATGTGGCGGTGCCGGTCAGCAGCAGGGTCAGAGTCACCGCGGCCAGGCGGCGCTGGCGCAGGCGGATTATTTCCTTGGGTCTAATCGTTTTATGCATCGGGTCCTTACTCTGCCGTTTTGTTCAGATAGCCGCCACCCAGGGCGCGGGCGAGTTGCGCGGCGGTTTTGCAATAGTCGCCTTCCAGCGCGGCAAGCCTTAGGTGCTGGGCGGATGCGGCCGCATTCGCTTCGATCAGGCCGCGGCGGTCGTTCAGGCCGGCGCGGTATTCGGCCTCCGCGAGCTGCCGGGCCGCTTCCGCCGCGGCGAGCGTCTGTTGCTGTTCGTCGACCTGTCGGCCGATTTTTTGCCAGTTTGCCAGCACATCGGCGACTTCCTGCACCGCGTGCAGCACCTGCGCGTTGTAGCGCTCGACCGCTTCGTCATAGGCGGTTTCCTGATACTGAAGATCGGCGCGCAGGCGTCCGCCTTCGAAAATCGGAAAGTCGATCGACGGGCCGACCGCATAAGCGAGACTCGACCCTTGCAGCAGCACGTCGGTCATGCTGACACTATGCAGTCCCGCGAAGGACAACAGATTCACATCCGGATAGAACGCGGTTTTCGCGACCTCGATCAACTTCGCCGCGGCTTCGGCGCGCAGGCGCGCGGCCTGTACGTCGGGACGGTGAGACAACAGACGCAGCGGCAGATCGGCGGGTAGCGGCAACAGGCTCGGCAGTCGGAGGTGCTCGGCCGCGATCTGCCGTCCCCAATCGGGGCCTTTGCCGGCCAGGGCCGCAAGACGGTTTTTATGCAGAGCAATCTCAGCGCGTACCGCCGCTTCCAGCTGTTTGGCATCGTGCAAATCGATGCGGGCTTTCAGCAGCGGCGCGTTGGAGGCGAGACCCGTGGTCAAACGCGTTTCTGCCCATTTGAGCCATTCTTCTCGGTCGGCGGTGATCTTTTCGGCGGCGGTGAGGCGAGCCTGCGCCGCGGCCAGATCGAAATAGGTGCCGGCGACCGCGGCCGACAGCAGCAGGCGGGCATCGGCCACTTCGATCTCGGCGGCCTGCGCCTTGCCGATCGCCGCTTCCAGCGCCGCCCGGTCGCGGCCCCACAAGTCCAGGTGATAACGCAGCACGAACGGATTGATCAGCAATTGCCGGAAATGCTCGCCCGCCAACTTGGCTTGCACGCTGTTGGCTGAAAAGCGCTGGGCGCTGAATCCGATATTCGCGCTGACGGTCGGATACTGGTCGGCGGCCTCCGCATCGACCAGGGTTTGCGCCTGATGCAGCCGCGCTTCGACCATTTTGAGGGTGGGGCTTCCCTTCAGCGCGGTTTCGATAAGGCGATTCAACGGCGGCGCGGCGAAGCTAAGCCACCAGTTCACGGTGGGCCAGTTGGCTCTTACCGGCAACGACCGTTGCGCCGCTGCGAGGGTCTGGTCGATGCGCGGCATGCCGGTCATCGTAGCACGCGAGCCGGGCTCGGGAAGCCAGGCGCAAGATGAGCTTAAAATCAGCGCACCCAGGCTCGCGGCAAGACGACAGCGAAAACCGTTCATACTTCCCTCGCGAGCAGTTCCAGCGCGCGCCGGCGCCAGGAGAAGCGTTGCGGTTCCCGGGTCGGCTTCGCGAACCAGACCAGCAGCGCCATCGCGGTAAACACGCAGCCGGCGATCCAGAAAGCATCGTTGACGCCGTGAATCGCCGCCTGCTGTTTGGCGATTTTCGCAAATGGCACGATAGCGGCCGTTTCGGGAACGCCCGCGCCGGTCAGAGTAGCCGTCGCCTGATCGAAACCCGGATCGAACGGCGTCACCGTTTCGGCCAAGCGCGTCATGTGGAAAGGGGCGCGCCGGTACAAAACGGTGGCTTGCAATGAGATGCCGACCGCGCCGGCCGCAATCCGCATCAGCCCTGCGATTTCGACCGCGCGCGCCTGTCTCGCCGGAGGCAGGCCGTGCAGCATCAGCACGGTCAGCGGCGCAAAGAAACTGCCGAGACAGATGCCCTCGATCAATTTTGGCCAGAATAACTCTGCAAAGGACGACGGATCGTCGAAACGGCTCAACCAAAAATAAACTCCGGCAAAGCCGAGCAGATTGAAGGAAGCGAGCGGCCGGGCGTCGCAGCGTTTAACGATTTCATGAAAAATGCTCGCGACCGGTTTTGCGAAAATCGCCATCGGCAGAAACACCAGTCCCGCCAGGAATGACGAATAGCCCATCGCCAATTGTAATTGTATGATCAATAGCGACAACAGACCTTGAAAGAACAGAAAACCGATCGAGAGCATCAACACTCCGATCGTGAAATTACGGTGCGCAAACAGACCGATGTCCAGGAATGGCCGGCGGATGCCGAGCTCCCAGACGGTCCAGTAAAGAAAGGCCGCGAGGCAGGTGAATGCCACCCCTTGAAGATAGCCGGAATTCGTCCAGTCCCAATCGTTGCCTTGATTCAGCAGGGTTTGAAAGCTGCCCAGCGCGAGTGTCAGCAGACTGAAGCCGATCCAGTCGAAATGGCTAAAAACGGTTTTTGCGCCGCGCCGGGACAGCAGCGCGCCGACGATGCCGCCGATCGCGAGCGCGACAGGAATGTTGAACAGAAACAGCCAGCGCCAGCCGAGATTGTCGGCGATCCAGCCGCCGATCGGTGGGCCGAATGTGAACGGGGTCAGCGTGAACAGACTCCAGACGCCGATGCCGATCGACTTCCGCCGGTCGGGATATTCTTTCAGGATCATCGTCTGGCCCAAAGGCAAAGTCACGCCGCCGGCAAAGCCGAGGACGATCCGCGCCGCCAGAAAACCGTACAGCGAGGTGCAATAGGCGCACGCCGCCGAAGCCAGCGCAAAGACCGTAAAGGCCCAGACGAAAGGACGGTATTCGCCTTGCTGCCGCGCAAGCCAGGCGCCGGTCGGAAAACCGAGTGCCAGGCTGATCATGTAGTCGGTTTGCGTCCAGGTCGCGAAACTGGCCGGGATCGAGAGCCCTCCGGCCACGCGCGGCAGCATCGCGATATAGGCGCCGGCATTGAACAGTACAACCGCATGGCCGAGACCCAGGCACAGATTGAACAGCACAAAGCGCCAACCGCGCAGTCGTTTGTTATAAATGAAACTCATGCTCTGATGATTTCCTTGCGAAGGGGACGATTACGAGGTGTGCTGTCGTGCGGCGAACCATTTTTCGATCAAAATTCAAAGGTAAACTCCTGTAATGGTTTATAATAATAGCGAATCGCTACTATTATAAACGGATTTATACGTTCATTCGATGGCTTTTAGGGTCATATTGAATCTTCCTCTTGGTAGTTGAAATCGTTCTTGACTAGGAGGCAAATGGAATGTCTATCAGGCCAATAGGCTCCACATCAGCATTATACTCACGGAGACCATAAAAACCGACCACCCTATCATCAGATTTACTGTCGATGCGGTGTTCCAGTAGTTCACCGCCGCCTCGGTGATGTGATGGTGGATGTCGGCTAACTCGGTTTTGAGCGTGCCGTACCAGGCCGGCAGCTTGCGGCTCATTTTGTACAAGACGTAAGCCGCGAACAACAGCAATATGTAAAAGGTGACTACTTGCGTAGCGTGACGGTCTGTACCAAACAGATGTTCGATGATCACATCGACGGTGAATTCGACCGCTTCGAAACACAGATGCAGGAACTCAAAAAACAGATCCAGCAACACATCGGACAGCAGATAGAAGACGCCTAGCATGGCGGCTCCGAAACCGATCTTCTGTTTTGCCGAAACGGTCATGGCCACCTCCACGCATTTGTTTCCAGCCGAGGCTCGGATAGTTTCGACAAGCGCATCGGCGTTAGACCGATGTCTTGAATCGCTTCCGCCACCAGTCGCGCGCCGTTATTACGAATCAACGATTTGAAACGTTCGCCTTCGGGATAGAGCAGTCCGGGCACCGAATCTCCGGTCGATAACATTTTTTTGCTGGTCTTGGCGAGCACTTGCCCAGTGTGCGCGTCGATCAGCTTGATCAAGACTTGCAGTGAGGTTTGGCCTTCAAAAATACGGTATTGGCCGATGCCGACTTCCAACACCGCGTCGGCGGCTTCCGTCCGGTCAATTGGCGCCGCGGAGTTCTGTCCATACCATCGGGCAACCGCATCGCGCCAATGCCCGACGTTGGCGTTACGTTCCTCGGTTGCGATCGGCAGCCGTGCGGCTTGCTTGTTCAATTCGGCCTTGATTTGCGCGGCATCCAGTTGCGCTTTTGCCGCCGTGGACAATTCGCGCGTCGGCGACCAATGGGCGGCTTGATTGGACGCATCGCTGTTCCGGGACAAATCGGCGGTTTCGACGCTGTCGCCGTGACCGACCTTGCCGGCGATCAAGATGCCGCCCGGATTCCGGTAAACCGCGTCCTCTGCGGTAACGGGCAACGCCATATTGTAATCATGCGCAACATTCGGCATCCGGGTTTCGAGCAAATCGGGATAAACTTCCAGCGGCGGCGCTTCCATCGGTACGACCAGCACCGACTGCATTGAGGTCAGCGCCGATGGCGGCAGTTTGACGGTCGCTGCGGTCTGGCAGCCCACCAACATTGCCGCCAACGGCAGCCATAGCCAGGCAAGCATTCGTTCGGCGGTAACGGTAACCGGCTTGCCCGCAACCGCTCGTGCTCGTGGGTAATGGCTTCGCCTGACGACATAGCCAATATCAAACCGCCAATGCGCGCCAGGCGGCATCTTTGTATATCTCCGCGCCATTAATTTATTGGGAATCATGAAAAGCACCTCCAATTGATGGTTTCGAATGCTGCGGCGGGCGGCGCCTTGCACAGCGCCAAGATACGCCGCCAACAGTGACACTTGCGGAATCCAGCCTGCTTTCGATCTGGAAAAGATCAGGAAGGTATCCTACGCATTATATAAATGTAAATTATTATATTAGACAAACGATTTTTATTGGACTTTAATATCGCTTTATCCGATACTAGGTTTTATGGACATTGAACAGATCAGAACTTTTATGAGCGTCGCTGCGAACGGCAGTTTTCAGGAAGCGGCGAATCGGCTTTTTGTCACGCAATCCACGGTCAGCACGCGTATCCAACGGCTGGAAGCTTATCTGAGAACACCGTTGTTCGTACGCAATCGATCCGGGGCGCAATTAACGCCGCAAGGACGCCGTTTTTTGGGTCACGCGAAAGCGTTGCTGTTGACGCTGGAACAGGCCCGCCACGACATCGGTTTGCCCAGCAAATTCCGGGCGAGTATTACCGTCGGCTCACGGATTGCTTTGGGGGAGTCGATGCTGCCGCGCTGGATAGGCGAGATTCGGCGGAAATCCCCGGATATTTCGATTCGCTGCGATATCGGTTTCGAAGACGATTTAATGCGCCGGTTGATCGAAGGGACGATGGACATCGGTCTGATGTATACGCCGCAGCACAGTCCGGGATTGAAAATAGAACATTTGTTCGATGAAACGCTGGTGCTGCTGAGCACCTGCTCCCAAAAAACGTGGCCTGATGAAAATTATGTTTATGTCGATTGGGGACCTGCGTTTTATGCGCAGCATAATGACAGTTACCCGAATCTTGAGCGCCCGGCGCAAGTGGTCAATATCGGCTGGCTGGGCATTCAATTGATTCTCGCCAATGGCGGCTCTTGCTTTCTGCCGATCAGGATGGGCGCGCCGTTTATCCGGTCCGGGCAACTGCATCTCGTGCCCGACAGTCCGCAATTCAAGCTGCCGGCTTATATGGTGTACCCGCGCGATAACGATTCGGCGGTATTGCAGCAGGTGCGCGGCTATATGAGCGCACTGGCGGCGGTCCAACGGCAGACGAGTTAGGTTTAAGTCAACTCAGAATAAGGCGGTTATTCCGGTCAAAGAGGCTGCAAATGTCCGCCGCCGAAGGGAGCCAGTCGTGCTTAAATCGATTAAAATTAATGGCTTACCGGCTGATAAAATTCGGATCGCTCCGGACCTTCTACGATCAATTCCGCCATGGCGCCTTTATCAAAGGAGCGCGTCAAACTGTGGTCGACCAGCAGGTATTTGCCGGGGACTTCGGCGGTAAATTCAATCATTACGGCGGAGCCAGGAGCAATGATAGTGGTTTGGACATTGCGGAGCGGCGGACTCATGATCGCTCCCTCTGGATAAAGGTTATCGAAGATTTCGCCGACGATGTGAAAGTTTGCTGCGATATGCGAACCCACGCCGACGAACAGCCGAAGTTTTTGACCGACTTTGGCTTTCAGAGCCCGGTCGCCGCTGAGCGAGTTGACTCTGCCGTTAAACAGGAAATATTCCGGATTTTCATCCAGCAATTTTTCTTTGCTGAAGGCTTGCAATCCCTTATCGCCATATTTTCCCGACGTGTAAAAATCGCCCTGCATCACGTAAAATTCGCGGTCGACCTTTGCCAAGCCTTGTTCGGGCTCGACCAGGATCATGCCATACATGCCGTTAGCGATATGCGTAGGCGCATGTGGGCTGGAGCAGTGGTAGACATAAACGCCGGGACGGGTGGCCTTAAAACGGAAGCGTTTTTCTTCGCCCTGACCAACTTGCGTTAACGGCGCGCCGCCGCCGGGTCCGATGACGGCATGCAGATCGATCGAGTGAGCCGAATGCCCGGCGGCGGTATGTTGCGTCGAAGTATGTTCATCATGATCCTGATGGACAGCGCCGGGTTTGCCGTGACTTAAGCGAATTTCGATCTGGTCGCCAGCCCTCGCGCGAATAAAGGGTCCAGGCACCTTGCCGTTGTACGTCCAGTATTGATAAGTCACTTCCGGCATCATTTCGGCGACGAGTTCATCGGTATAAAGATCGACGGTGACGAGTTGCGATTCTTTTCTGTCAATCGGCGGGGGCAAATCGTCGGCCTTGCGGCCGATTTCATCGGTAGCGCAATCCGTACAAGGCTTTATTGCCGACGGCGGCGTTTCCCCTTCGGCATGGCCGGACATTTCATGAGCCGCATGATTAGCCATTTCTTGGGCTGTCGTGGTACTGTGCCTGGCTTTTTCCGCCGTTTCTTTATGTTTTGCTTCATCGGAGCAGCCTATGATGAAGCTGCTTAGCGCGAGGATAACAATTACTGAATTACTTGATCGGTTCATATTGCGTCCTTATGTTTTGTCGTTGAGGGATGTTGTTTCAAAGGGAAGTCATACGAAATCGCAAAAGCTGAATAGTTTTTTTTGTTGCGAGGCGAGAAGCCCGGAAGTCCCCGAAAGCGAGAGGGCCGGGCGATTTCATGGAACTTGCTTTGATAACGCTTTGTCATCTATAGACTTTTTTCTACGACGGATTCTGGAGCTTGCTAACGATGCTTTTCTCTATAAAGCCGGCAAAGTCTTCATAATTTTCATACTCTTTCATTTGGGCAAAACTCACTAAAGCCCTAATCAACTTTGCCGATTTGCGCGCGAATTTTCATTCTTATTCCTCCAAAACATTGAGCTGTAGGGTGCGCATCGCGCACCTATTACTTCAAATGGTGCGCGATGCGTACCTACGCTGAATCATCCAGCCAATCAACCTGGTTCATCTTGCGGACAATCACGAATTCGTCCTGATTGGAGCCGACGGTGCCGTAATAGTTAAAACCGTAACTTTGCTGGGCGTAGCCGCCGATCATATGCGTCGGTTTCAAGGTCGCTCGGGTGACCGAGTTATGGATGCCGCTGCGTGTGCCGGTCATTTCGGAGCCCGGCATGTTGACGGTTTTTTCCTGTGCGTGATACATCATCATCATGCCTTCCGGTACGCGTTGGCTGACCACCGCGCGGGCTACCAGGGCGCCGTTGACGTTATAGGCTTCGATCCAGTCGTTGTCTTTAATTTTCCATCATAAGGTTTAAACCACCGGCTTTAGCCGGTCAGCTTTAGCTGCGATAATTGAGCCAAGGAGGTGGCGATGGATTATAGATACGGCAGCCGTACGGTTTACCAAATTGAGTACCATTTTGTTTGGGTAACCAAGTATCGTTACAAAGTGCTGAGTGGTGAGGTAGCGGAACGAGTCAGAGACTTGGTACGACAGACCTGTGAAGCGTTTGAGATACGGATTATCAAAGGTGTAGTCAGTAAAGATCATGTCCATATTTTGGTGAGTGCTCCGCCCAATATGGCCCCCAGTGAAATCATGAGGCGAATCAAAGGAAGGACATCGAGCTATCTTTTCGAAGAATTTCCTCACTTGAAAAAGCGCTATTGGGGTAGGCCCTTTTGGGCCCGGGGCTATTTCTGCGCAACTGTCGGGCAGATGACTGATGAGATGATCAAACACTATTTGGAGCATCACTTTGAACCGAATTCGAACGACAATTTTAAAATGGAGCCTGACTAAGACGCGTCGTTGAGTCGACGCGTATCCGGACTTTCAGTCCGTAATTCTAACTCACCCGCTTTTAGCGGGTGGTTGTTAAGTCTTCTGCAGGCTCTGCTTCGCCAATAGCCTGCTGAAACACATCGAAGGCGATCTGAGTAAAATCTTTGGGGGGGCGTTTTCTTGGCTATGCCGATAAGATCGGCATAGCCATAAAAAGCGTTTACCTCGTCAAATTTCAAAGTTAACTACTACCACCTTAGCCACAGAGTTGACAATAGTTTGATGTTAAAAAACCGATTAAAAAAAACCATACAAAATCATCATTTTGCTTTTGCTGGATTCCTACTACAATGATATGAATTCCATGCCGCCGATTGAACATCGTTCGAGATGTATCAATGAATACCTTTCAGATCGGAGCGTGCAGAAATTTTAACTCTGCACGCCTACACCAAAGCCATAAAAATCAAAAGGAATCATGCAATACGCCAGTGCCGATAGCCATTCCGATATTCTGGTAAACCGCCTTCACGATTTCACCGTGCCTTGGGCGCAGAGAATCGTCGAACCCCACTGCCGGAATACGCGGGTAAAAAGCCTCAATATCGTGTCCGCCGACATTGGCACGACAACTCGCGTGCGTCTTACGGTAGAGCACGACGGCCCTAAATCATTACCGCGCAGCTGGTTCGTCAAAATTCCGTCTCTGGCTTGGCGCGCCCGGCTTATTACCGCTCTACCCCGGCTGTTGCATGTCGAAACCCGATTTTATCGGGACATTGCACACGCAGTTCCTCTAAACAGGCCCGCGCTGTTGGCCGCGCAAAGCCGCCTCGGCAAAGGCGCCACACTGGTACTTTCCGATGTCGCCGAAAGCGGAGCGCTACCGGGCCGCACAGGCGAAGCCTTGTCGCTGTCTCAGGCAACCGCGGTGATCGAACACTTAGCCCGCTTTCATGCGTCTTTTTGGGGTATTCAGCACGACCCCAACTACCGCTGGCTGGGCGGCCCGATCCGGCAGCTTGAAGATACGCTGGGCACGCTGATGGCCGTACCGCTGATGCGGCTTGGCCTGAAAAAAGCCTACGACGCAGTACCCGGCCATTTGCATAAGCCAGCACTGGATTATGCGCGCCGCCGCCGCCGGATCATGCAGTTTTTGCACAACGGCCGGCACACGCTGATCCATCGCGACTGTCATCCCGGTAATTTTTTCTGGAACGGCTCCCAGCCGGGATTGCTGGACTGGCAGCTGGTGCGGATCGGCGAAGGCATCGCCGACATTGCTTATTTTCTGGCGACGGCGCTAGAGCCAGAACTACGGCGCGAGCATGAGCGTTCGCTGCTGGAGCACTACCGGTACACTCTGACAGCGCATGGCATCACCGATGTTACGCCGGAGATGCTCTGGCAACGCTACCGCGCGCACCTGTCCTACCCGTTCGAAGCAATGGTCGTGACTCTGGCCGTCGGCGACATGATGGAGGAAGAAGCCAATATTGAAATGATTCGGCGCGCGGCGAGCGCGATCAGCGATCTGGAGGGATTCGCGGCGTTGGCGGATGCGTAATGGTTAAATGACTTTGTTGTTGGGATTCGGAAAGAATAACTTCCGCTTATTGTTTCCACGTTCTGCGTGGCAACCAGACCAAGAGCGCATCGTGCCCCAAGGCATAGAGGTTCAGTCCGCATTTCCACGCGGACCATCACTTGATCTGACGAACGGCGATATTGTCGACTATCCGTAGATTTCGAGCGTGTTTCTTTCATGACTCCGAAAACCGTCGCCAACGTAATCTTCAGTTAGGGCGACTGCGAGCCGATTTTGAGAGTGGTAGTGCAGAAATCGGGGGGCAATCCCGCACGCACATTAAAAAAGCGAGCGCCAAGCCGCTCAAATAACTCCGCCTATCTTGAATTGAATTTTCAAGTTAATGGCATAATTCGCATACTAAAAGGTATCACGAAACTTCAGGGCTTAGGTTCCTCGGGTTTTACCGAATCTTCCTTTTGGGGATTGTCTCCGATGTTTTGCTCTGGCGATTCCGAGTCGGCAGGCGCGCCCTGCCCTTTCGTTTTCTCCGGCGCTACGGTCTCATCCGAACTCATCCATCCGGTTAAAGTTTCCCATAATCCTTTTGATTCCTTTTTTTGCGCACTTTTCAGCTCAGCCGTCTTCCCCTTGACCTCTTCCTGCTTAGGCTTTTCAACCGCGCCCGAATCGCCCGAACTGAACCACTGTGTCAGCGAGCCCCACAAACTTTCATCGAGATTGCGTTTCGGCACGTCGACGGTAGCATCAGGCGAAGGCTTCAACACCGGCAACTTGCTCGGTTTGAAATCGCCCTGCAAACCAACGATCTTGTCGCCTTCAAAATATAACGAGATTCTTTTTTGCTGGCGAGCTTCACCGCCGGGTTGATTCGAATAGAGATATTCCCAATGGTTTTCGTGAAATACATCCTTCAACATCGGCGAGCCCATGATATACAGCACCTGACGTTTGCTCATGCCGGGCCGCAACTGATCGATCATCGACTGATCCACAATATTGCCTTGTTGCACATCGACGGTATAGACACCGGGCAAATTGTTTAAGATCATCGAGCAGGCTGCAACGGACAGGCTAGCCAACAGCGCGGAATAAAATAGAGGCTTACGCATGAATCTCGGGTATCATAGAAAAATACGGAATCATACCTGATGTCAAAAAATAATCCTATGAGACTTTTGCAGGAACGCGCGCCTTTTCTGTACACAAGCTAGCCACGATGCCAATCTTGTCATGCCATTCGCGGTCAAAAAGGCTACAATGTTTTATTGCATTTGAAAACGGCTGATCTCGGCACTATCGGAGATAATTAAGTGGAATCGCACGATTTAAGAAACGCCGGCCTGAAGGTGACCCTGCCTCGGGTCAAAATCCTCCAGATCCTGGAAAATCAGATCAATAACCGCCATTTGACCGCGGAACAAGTCTATAAGATTTTGCTCAGCGAAGATGAAGAAATCGGTCTGGCCACTGTCTATCGCGTATTGACTCAGTTCGAAGCAGCGGGTCTTGTGACCCGGCATCATTTCGAAGGCGGCAACTCGGTTTTCGAGTTGGCCAGTGGCGACCATCACGACCATATCATGTGCATCAAATGCGGTAAAGTCGACGAATTTACCGACGAAGTAATCGAAAATCGTCAGCGCGAAATCGCCGAACAGATGGGTTACAAGTTGACCGATCACGGCCTCTATTTATATGGCTTTTGCCCGAATTGCAGAAAATCCTGACTTATTTCCATCCGCACTCAACTTCATGTTCAAACCCCTGATCTTTTATATCGGCCTCCGTTACACGCGGGCCAAACGCCGAACGCAATTCATTTCGTTCATTACGCTAACATCCGTTCTAGGCATTGCGCTGGGCGTGACCGCGCTGATTACCGTACTGTCGGTGATGAACGGCTTCGAGGCCGAATTGCGCGAACGAATTCTCGGCATGACCTCGCATGCGACAGTCACCGGACTGAACGGTCAACTCGACAACTGGCAGGAAGCGGATTCGAAATTGCGGAGTCAACCGCACGTCGAAGGCGCCGCGCCTTTCATCAGCGGTCAAGTAATGATCAATGCGGATCGGCGCGTCAGCGGCACGATGCTGAACGGCATCCTGCCGGATTATGAGGATAAAGTTTCCAAAGTCGGCGCAAACATGGTGACCGGGAAATTGGCCGATTTGACGCCGGGCAGCTACAACATCGTCTTGGGATCGGAACTAGCCAATTATCTCGGCGTGATGGTCGGCGACAAGATTACCGTGATCAGCCCGCAGATCAATTCGACGCCGGCCGGCATCCTGCCGCGCATGCGCCGCTTTACCGTAACCGGTCTATTCAAGGTTGGCATGTACGAATACGACCGCAACATGGCATTGATTAATATCGACGACGCGGGCAAGCTGTACCGGATGGACGCGGCCGTCTCCGGCTTGCGCATCAAGCTCGATGAAATATTCAATGCGCCGCGGATCACCCGCGACCTTGCCTCGGCATTTTACGGAGAATATGTGGTTAGCGACTGGACGCAGGCTCACAGCAACTTTTTCCGCGCGGTACAGACCGAAAAGCGGGTGATGTTCATCATCTTATTGCTGATCGTCGCGGTCGCCGCATTTAACATCGTTTCGACGCTGGTGATGGTGGTCACAGACAAGCGCGGCGACATTGCGATCCTGAAAACCCAGGGCCTGACATCGCGCGAGGTAATGGGCATTTTCGTCGTGCTCGGCACGATCATCGGCGTGACCGGCACCCTCATCGGCACGATCGGAGGCATCACGCTGGCCTTGAATGCGAGTTCGATCGTCAGAAAGATCGAAACCTTCTTCCAGGTCAATTTTCTGCCGGCCGATGTCTATTACATCAGCGAACTGCCGTCCAAACTGGTGATGACCGACGTTTACTCGATCGCCGGCATGGCCCTTTTGCTGTCCCTGCTCGCCACCCTGTACCCTGCTTGGCAGGCCGCCAAAGTCAACCCCGCGGAAGTCTTGCGCTATGAATAACTCCAACATCCTCGAATGCAGGCAATTGACCAAGCGCTACACTCAGGGCGAGCTGGATGTCGAAGTCTTGAAAGGCGTCGATTTGAGGGTCGGCGTCGGCGAACGCGTCGCGATCATGGGTGCCTCGGGCTCCGGCAAGAGCACCTTGCTGCACCTGTTGGGCGGGCTTGAAAAGCCCAGCGGCGGCCGGGTCGTGCTGGATCACGTCGATATCGATAAAATCAATTCATCCCGGCTGGCCAAGCTCAGAAACCGCGCACTCGGGTTCATCTACCAGTCGCATCATTTGCTCGGAGAATTTACCGTGCTCGAAAATGTCGCAATGCCCCAGTTGATCGGCGGCAAAACGGTCAAGGAAGCGCGCCGCAATGCGGAAGAATTGATCAAGCGCGTCGGACTCGGCCACCGGATCGAACACAAGCCAGGCGAGCTGTCCGGCGGCGAAAGGCAGCGCGCCGCGGTTGCGCGAGCCTTGATTAACAAGCCCGCGCTAGTCCTGGCGGATGAGCCGACCGGCAACCTGGACAGCAAGACCGCACATCAAGTTTATGAATTGATGCTGGAATTGAATCAGGAAATGAACGTCAGCTTTTTGGTTGTTACCCACGACCACGAACTGGCCGCAAGAATCGGCAAGGTGCTGCATATGGAAGACGGCGTCATCGTTTATTAAACGATGACGCGGATCGGAGATTCCCTCTCCCACGGGCGAAAGGAGAGGTTAAAAGGAAAGGGGCGAGCGTTTTTAAGCCGTCAATCGCCGCTCGGCCCTTTTTTTGGTACTGTGCGCCAAAAGGTGCACTGGAATGGATCCTTCCTACCCGACCTTTCTTTCCGCTCGGCCCATTTTTTGGTGATATACGCCCGCCAAAAATAGTGAATGCCGAAATAACCGGCGGACGAACAAACGACGCCCAGTATCAAGCAACCGAGCAAGAATGGCTGCCAGACATCGCCCAATTCAGAAAACAGATTACCGACCGAGAAATCGGCGCTTTCTTCGGTAACCGGACCATTCGTAAACAACAGTCCGACCCGGTAGGCGAAATAAAATAACGCCGGCATCGTGAGCGGATTGGTCACCCAGACCAGCGACACGGACAAGGGAATATTGGAACGGAAATAGATCGCCCCGACCGCGGCAAACACCATTTCCATCGGCAGCGGAATCCAAGCGCAGAACAAGCCGACCGCGAAGGCTTTCGCGACCGAATGCCGGTTCAAATGCCAGAGATTCGGTTCGTGTAGACGGCCGCCCAAAAACTGCAAATGCTTGTGCCGCTTGATTACCTCCGGATCTGGAACCAGCTTATCCAGAAGCCGTTTTACAAATTGTTTTGCCATAGTGCCTATAATTCTGCTGAAGCCTCGTAAATCCCCGCGCGGAAAGGCGTTCCCGACGGACGTCGGCCTAAGTTTAACAGTTTTTCGATTGCGCTAAAAAAATATTGCCGATAGCCTTATGATCATTGCGGCGCTCTGCTTTTTGACCGGAATTGTGCTGGTTCAGCAATTGTCTGATCTGCCCCATCAGGTCTATTTTATGTTCATTGGAGTAGTGCTGGGTATTTCGATTTGGCAGAAGCACTGGCGAGCGATGTTTTTGCTGTTGGGCATGTTCTGGGCGATCATTTTTGCGATGATAAGGCTTGCTGACCGGCTGCCCGAGCGACTGGAAGGCAATGATATCCCTGTCGCCGGCCGTATTATCGGCTTACCGATTACACAGGAAAAAAGCGTCCGCTTCGATTTTGCACCAATCCGAACCGAAGCTCGTCTACCGTCACGGATACGCTTGACCTGGTACCAACCGGAATCTGCTGTCAAAGCCGGGCAAAGTTGGCGTTTCACGGTTAAATTGAAACGCCCGCATGGAGCAGTCAATCCGGGAGGCTTTGATTACGAGCGCTGGTTATTTACCGAAGGCATCGGCGCGACCGGCTATATCCGCAGCGCCCCGCCGCCGGAATTGATTGAAGACGCCGCTGACACCGATATCGCGGGCCTCAGGCAAACGATTGCCGACCGGTTTTCAGGATTACTCACGAACGCAACCAGCCTCGCGCTGATCCGGGCACTGGCCATAGGTGACGGCAGCCAAATCACCCAAGCGCAATGGGACGTGTTCAGAAAGACCGGCGCAACGCATCTGATCGTGATTTCCGGCTCGCATATCGGCCTGATCGCAGGATTCGTCTATTTTTTGACTATCAAAGGTTGGGCCAGGACAGGACTGTTGCGCTGGCCGCCGCCCAGAGTTGCGGCGATCATCGCAATGTTCGCGGCCGCGTTTTATGCGTTTCTCGCCGGTTTTGCGGTGCCGACTCGCCGCGCGGTGATCATGCTGGCGATCGCAATGAGCGCCGTTATCTGGCAAAGGCATACCCGACCTTTCAACACACTGGCAGCCGCTTTATTCGCGGTGCTGATAGCCGATCCCTTGGCTGTATTATCGGCAGGCTTCTGGCTGTCTTTCCTTGCGGTCGGACTGATTATTTTCGCAATTTCGGGGCGTCTGGAAAAACCCAGGCTTGTTAGCGGCGCACTCAAACTGCATTGGGTCACGTCGCTAGGTCTCTCACCCTTCCTGCTGTTTTTATTTCAGCAGATCTCTTTTATCGCGCCGCTGGCGAATCTGTTAGCTGTGCCTATCATCAGTGTGGTTGTTTTGCCTTTGGTGCTGCTCGGCATGCTGATCCTGCCGCTTTCATCGACCGTTGCCGGCCTGTTGCTGCTGCCGGCCGACCATGCCTTGCGGCTTTTGATGTGGTTGCTGAACGAGATGGCAAAGATTCCGGTAGCAACGATCAGTCATCCGGCGCCGTCTTACTGGACGCTGTTCGCGGCCATACCCGGCGCCTTACTCTTGCTCGCCCCATCCGGCACGCCATCCCGCTGGTTAGGTGGTGTCATGTTGATGCCGCTGATGCTCATTTCGGCCGATCGGCCTGCGCCCGGCGAAATCCGGATGGCTTTGCTCGATGTCGGCCAGGGCTTGGCGGTCGCCCTGCAAACCTCCCATCACTGGCTGGTGTATGATACCGGCCCGCAATTTTCGGCCGAAAGCGACATGGGTCGTAGCGCGGTGTTGCCTTACCTGCAAGCCCAGGGTGCGGACAAGATCGACACACTGATCGTCAGCCATGGCGATAATGATCATATCGGCGGCGCGCATTCGATTCTGAGCGCCTTGTCGGTAACCAAGATCCTGACTAGCGCGCCGGCCAGCCTGGCCTTGCATGCACCTTCACTCTGCAAGGCAGGACAAACTTGGCAATGGGACGGCGTCAATTTCACGATGCTGGCGCCGAAACAGCTCGACCCGGCAACGGACAACAATAATTCCTGCGTGCTGAAGATTGAGTCCGCGCACGGAGCAATTCTGTTGACCGGGGACATTGAAGCGAGCGCCGAATCCTGGCTGGTCAATCAATACGGTAATGGTTTGCGTGCCGATATTCTGGTCGCACCTCATCATGGTAGCAAAACTTCATCGACTCGGGCGTTTCTGGATACCGTACAACCCCAATATGTTTTGATTCCTTCAGGCTACCGGAATCAGTTCGGCCACCCGCATCCAAGTGTGCTTGAGCGCTATCGAGACCTCGACATCCCATGGCTGACCAGCGCGGGCAGCGGGGCGATCCTGGTCGAGCTGACCGAACATCAGATGAGCGTGCAATCCTATCGGGAACTGGACAAAAAATATTGGCGGGCGATGAATTAATTCTGCTCGCCCTCGAAACTACTGCTTGTGTTTCCTGAGCACATACCAAAGTGAACGCACATTCGATGTGGGATCGTGCAATAGGACGGTAATCGCAAGTTCCTCGACCGATGCGCACAATGACACAATGGCTGCGATCTGAAGCGGCCAGGCCGGGCCGCCTAAAAACAAGATGAACAAAGAGACTCCGACCAATACTGCGGCTAGCTTGACCAGCCAGGTATGGTAACTGGTCAGTCTGCCGAATTTAATCATGCCAGCCGCAGGAGGCGCAATGCAACTGCCGACGATTATAAGGACATACAACAACTCACGCATTACCAGTTCGGGCCACAGCCAGAAACTGCAAACCGCGATCGTCATATAAGTCAGCAAATCGGCCAGACTGTCGAGTGTGGCGCCGAATTCGGTCACCTGCCCGGTCAAACGGGCCGCCATACCATCCAGCACGTCGCTAAAAAAAACCAGTGCCAGCAAGACCATGAATGCACGCTCGTAGCCCAGCCAGGCAAAGCCCAACAACCCGGGGGCCGCGACAAAGCGGAAACTGGTCAGTAGATTAGGCAGCGTCGATAAAGACTGAAAAAAACTGTTTGGATTGCTCATAAACTAAATGACGCCGCAAGTGGCGCATGATCGGACAACATGCGCCAGGGTGAGCCCGCCAGCCGTTCGCAACCGACCGGCTTCAGTCCGCGGAAATAAATCCGGTCCATCGGTAAAATCGGCATCCAGCAAGGAAATGTACGAGCATAGCTGCCATGGGTGACATGAAAAACCTCCCGCAGCCCCAAATGCTGTTCAAAATGTCGTTCCGCCTGTCTAAGCCAGTCATTGAAATCGCCGGCGACAATCAACGGCGCGTGATGCGGCACATGCTGATCGATGCGATCACTCAATCTTTCGAGCTGCCCGCGCCGCTCCTTCGCAGTCAAGCCAAAATGGATGCAGACAATATGCACTTCGACATCGGACCCGGGCAATTGAATCACGCCGTGCAACAGGCTGCGGCTTGCCCAGGGAAACGGAGAAACATTGATGTTTTCCCAACTGGCAAAAGGAAAGCGGCTCAATATCGCGTTGCCGTGATGCCCTGTCTTGTATACTGCATTCTTGCCGTAGATATAAAAAGGCCATAAGCCCTCGGCGAGAAACTCGAATTGCGAAATCTCGGGCCAGTTTTCGACTTCCTTCGCATGGTGATGATGCTCACCCTGCATCTCCTGCAGAAACAGCAAATCGGCCCCTGCTTCGGCTAGAGCGTCTTTCATCTGATGCAACACGAAACGCCGGTTACCGGGGGTAAATCCCTTATGAATATTATAGGTTAATACCTTCAGACCCGGTTTTTTCATATTCTCCGCACCGAAAAAATAACTAAGGCTGTTTACGCAAACGCCATTTGTACAATACAGGCGATAGCCATTCCTCGATCACGTAAAATACGCCGACCAAAATGGCGATTTCGAGCCAGCCGACGCCCAATCGCGATTTTACCATCAAGAGCGGCAAAAGCGATTCGGGCGCCGTATCGAATCCACGAAGATGGCTGCCCTCCGCTCGGCCCAGCCGTCTTTTGCAAAAGCTGGACAGCAAATCGCCCGCCATCGCGCCGACCGCAAACAATATTCCGGTGAGCAAGCCATAATTCAATAAGTACGCAACAAAAGACGTCGCGACGAGCGCGGCGAATAACCCCCGCCACGTCTTAGCCGCGCCAAAGAGCGGACGGCCATCGCTCAAGCGAAACCCGCCATCAATGGGCTTTGCCGTACGGGCATCGGCGAACACACCGGCCAATACCGGCGCGCCATTCGCTGTCAGCAGCAAGGTAAGCCCTTTAATGAAGGCAGTTATACTCAAATCGGCATTCATTCATTTAATTAATGCGTCACGTTAACCAGCAACAGATATCCTCTCCCGATCTACCTGAACAACACTGACACATGTTGCCAGTAAATGCCTAACATAAAGCATCCTCCCATCAGACCCAACTTGCACAACCAAAAATCCATCAACGGCCGGTGATAGTGGTTCATGACGTCTTCCACTTTATTTTTCACTTGATCGTGCATATGATATTTTCTTCGCATGATAGTTCTCCTCGGGTTAAATTACTTGAAAGAACGGTAACTCCGCATTTGGCCGACCACAACGCCCTGAATGGCGATCTGCTCCGGCCGGTAAGCCAATGCCTGCATGCCGGCATTGGCCGGAACTAGCAGCACGCTGTCCTGGGTTTGTTGAATGTATTTCAATGTCGCTTCCGACTGGTCGATCAGAGCGACGACGATCTCGCCGTTGCTGGCGTAACTGCGCTGCTCGATCACCACCCAGTCACCGTCGAATATGCCGGCTTCGATCATTGACTCGCCTTTGATTTGCAGCACATAACACGGCTTGTCGGTTTGCAATGCTTCGGGCACGGTCATGTACTGAATGTTTTCGACCGCCTCGAGCGGCCGGCCGGCGGCGATTCGTCCGACCCACGGCAAGCTATGTTGATGGCAGGATCGCGAGAGGCGTAGCGCCAACCCGGTCAGTCTGACGCCTCCTTGTTTGTTACTTTGAAAAGGCTCCACCAGACCCGCATCGATCAAGGCCGTGACATGCTTATAAAGCGATCCGCGCGATGCCATGCCCAACGCAGCGCATAATTCTTCAAGTGTCGGCGGGTGCGCAAAGTTTGCGTGGTTTTCACACAAAAAATCGAAAATTTCCCGCTGCCGTCGGGTTAATTCATCCACTCGTCATTCCCTCAATATCGAAAGTGGCTACAGATTATCAGATATTCACCAAAAAGAGAACAAAAAGAGAACAATTGCCTTGTTAATTTTCATTTCGCATTAAATATCAATATGCTACATAAGAATCTTTGTAAGCATAAACAGCAACATTTGCTGTTTATGCGGGTTCAGCAGCATAGACACTCTACGCAGAAAAAAAGAGGGAGACTAATGAAAACTTTTATGGGAACAGGCCCGCCAGCAAACCCAGTCCATCAAGATCCAAACAAAGATTTATTAGGGGCTTCGCAGAAAATCAAGGACCGTCTCAGCCACTATTCGATGGCCAGTTGACCCCCAATGCGTATCATCAGGGAGATAGACATCCAATTTTCCTGACCCAATGGCTGCTGTCAGCGCAAGGTCAGTCCGCGGAATTATATCTGGATGCCGAGCGGAAAGCTGGGTTAACAAACTCAGATCATGCAAATTTCGATCCACGATAAAATCTTTATATGCCGTCAACTTGTCGGGGGCAATCATAAGAACGAACTTGGTTCGCCCGTTCGCTTCAACCTTTTTCCGAATCCGTTCGATTCGGCAATCCATTTCAGATAGGTCCATTTCCCGCCAGGACGAGGCTTTAAGAACATCTTCCTTATAAACCAGCATCTCACGTTTTCTGACACTGGAAAACGGAGCCTCTCGCGTCAGATCGATTTTTCGGGCATTCTTTGATTCAATACCCGTCACCGTACGCAGCAGAGTTTTCCAGCTATATTTCATGACAAAGCCCAGCTTGACCTTGTCCCACGCTCTCGGGCGATCAAAATATTTTAACGATTTTTCAATATTAACAATCCGGGGTTCAATCGCAATAACCGGTCGACTTGACACTGAACCAAACTGCGTTGCCGCCCTTTCCGCATCGCAACTTTGCCCGTCTTTTATTCGGCCTATGAAAGAACGCTCCACTGATTGCATGACCAAAACCTTTGGCGGCGAGTCTCGGAAAATCTGACTCTCTAGCAGTTTTTCCCATTTGAATTTATCGACGTCAACGGTAACAACCGACCAGTCGGTCGCGGCAACAATGTAATTTTGCCATTGCTGTCTAGGCCTTGCGATTGAGAATGAATCGCCGAGCACCACCATGTCATGGTAACGAACGTATTTGCCTTGCTCGTAAAGAGGCTTTAAAAAGGCTAATTGCGGTTGTTGCCAACCGAAAGACCTCTCGTCGTACAAACCCACACGCGTCAGGTCGCCGTAAATCGGCTCGAGATAAATCCCTAGGACGTATAAAGCAAAGGCCGGAAAAAAAACGATACCATACAGCCACTTGACGTAGCGTCGATGACAATCAGAATTGAAAGTAGAGGAATTCACTCACTTTTCCCATTTCGGCAAAGGCGTACAATAAAACGATGGATGTCAGCGCCATCCATAACATATTAGGCCGCCATTGCATGCGTTTGGTTGCTGCGACACTATCCAGCGCGGGCTTAAAATTCGCCATGATCTGCTGAGTATTCGGCGCTAGCCACACCAGCGCCCACAAGCCAACCACCCATCCCATCATTGCCTTGGCTCCGCCCGGTGTTTCGGCATACGCGAGCAAGCCGCCGAAATTCACTCCGAGCCCAGATAGAGCCTGTTGCAGGGAAATGGGAAGCAAACCGACTGGCACAGTGAGACCATTCATACCCGCCATCCCGCGTAGGATACTCAGAGCGGCACTGACGTCATGGGCGCGAAAAAAAACCCAGCCAATGTTGACAGCCACAAAGGTCAAAAACATGGATAAAGAACGCCCCACAGATGTGGTGCGAGTGACGTCATGGCCACGCGATGCACGCATAAACTGCCAGGCATGGTTTATAGACAGATAGAGACCATGCAAGCCGCCCCAGATCACAAAAGTCCAACCGGCGCCGTGCCATAGACCACCTAACAACATTGTCGTCAGTAAATTGATGTAACGTCTGAACGAGCCTTTACGGTTTCCACCCAACGCAAAATAAAGATAATCGCGCAGAAAGCGCGACAGCGTCATATGCCAGCGCCGCCAGAATTCGATGATGTTTCGGGATTTATATGGCGAATTGAAATTCAGAGGCAGCTTAACACCGAATAAGCGAGACAAGCCAATGGCCATGTCCGAATAGCCTGAGAAATCGAAATAAAGCTGGAAAGTATAGGCTAAAGCCCCGCCCCAGGCTTCCAGGAAGGTAAGCGCACCTCCATCTGCCGCTGTCGCGAATACCGGATTAGCGAATGGAGCAATGCCGTCCGCGAATACTACCTTCTTGAAAAGGCCGAAGGCAAAGATGGTCAGTCCGACAGAAAGATTATCCCAATGCACCTTGTATGTTGCCGTGTGAGCGAACTGCGGCATCATTTCCTTGTGATGCAGGACGGGTCCCGCAATCAGATGAGGAAAATAGGTAACGAACAACCCGTAGTGTACAAAATTAGCCTCCTTAACCTCGCCGCGATAGGCGTCCACCAAAAAGGCAATCTGGGTAAAGGTAAAGAAAGAAATACCTAGCGGCAGGACAATCGTTTCAGGCTGCCAGTTAATGCCCATAGCCAAATTGATATTCTCAATAAAGAAATTGGCATATTTGTAATACCCGAGAAGGCAAAGATTGGCAGCCACACCTATCCACAAAATCCATTTCGCGCGTTCTACCCTGGCACCGACATGCTCCCTGGCAAGAGCAACCCCAACACCATAATTGAAGACGATGGAGCCCAGCAGCAATCCAACATAGGCCGGATTCCACCAACCGTAGAAAAACACCGAAACCGCGAACAACCACAAACCCGCCAGGGTACGGCTGTATTTTCCGAGCTGAAAAAAGCCAATGGCAGCGATCGGCAAGAACAGAAAGAGAAATATGTAGGAATTAAAAAGCACCTTGAGTCCATCTAAATGGTTGCTAATTACACCCTCGTAATTAGTCGCATTTTGCTCATTATATCTCAATATATGAGACTTAAGGGCACCCTATAAGGGCCGAAGACCTGCCAGGTTTTTAAAACCTGGCAGGTCTTCATTCGGAAAGTTAAATGACCCCCGGCATAGCCGGGGGCTTATATCGGTTAGCCCCTCAAAGGGGCGGGTTCATGAACCGCCTGAAGGCGGATTCATTTGTCCAAAGAGTGTCAATTGCTCGTAGCGCTCTTCTTCGC